>VGCB01000155.1 GCA_016870235.1 Actinomycetota bacterium
GGGCCCGAGCAGGAGCGGGCGTACGCGGCGGTGGCCGGGCGACTGCGAAACCACGTGGCGCGGACCTCGGAGCATCTGCAATGGCGCTTCGGCGCCTCGCCCCGCGGCTACCGGCTCCTCGCCTCGGCGAGCGGCTACGCCGTGCTCGGGCGCACGGTCCGCGGCGGCGCCGGGCTCGGGCTCGTGCTCGACCTCGTGGCGCCGCCGGACGAGGCACTGCTGTTGCTCCGCCGGTGCGTGCGGGAGTCACGCGGACTTGCCGCCGTCCTCGCCTTCCCCACCCCGGTCCTGCCGCGGTCGCTCCTTGCCCGTGGCGGCTTCGGGCCGACCCGGGCCACGTTCGAGCTCCAGGGGCGTGCGCTCGCCGGCGCGGTCGACCTCGGCCCCGCGTCCTGGACCGTGACCCTCGGCGACGCCGACTTCTTCTGATGCGCATAGTCTTCTGATGCGCATCGTCTTCGTGACGCAGAAGGTCGATCGCGACCACCCGCTGCTCGGTGCCACGGTCGCCAAGATCCGGGCGCTCGCCGAGCGCTGCGACGAGGTCGTCGTGCTGGCCGACAGCGTGGTCGGGAACGACCTGCCGGAGCGCTGCCGGGCCCACGAGTTCGCCGCGCAGACCCAGGTCGGGCGCGGCGCCCGCTTCGCTGCCGCGCTCGCACGGGAGCTCGCCCGTCGCCCGCGGCCCGACGCCGTCGTCGCGCACATGTGCCCGATCTACGCCGTTCTCGGCGCACTCCTCGCGCGGCCGCTCGGCGTCCGGGTCGTCCTCTGGTACACGCACTGGAAGCGCACCCCGACGCTCGTGGCCGCCGGTCGCCTCGTCGACTCGATCGTGACGGTCGATCGCGCCTCGGTTCCGCTCCGGGGATCGAAGATCGTGCCGATCGGGCACGGCATCGACGTGTCGGACTTCGTCTCGGGCGACCGGGCGGCCGGGGAGGAGGGCGTCCTCAACGCGCTCGTCCTCGGTCGCTACGCGGCCTCGAAGGGGATCGCGACGATCGTCGAGGCGACCGCGATCGCCCGGCAGGCGGGCGCGGACGTCCGCCTCGCCTGTCACGGGCCGGACGGCACCGACGGCGATGCCGGCGAGCGCGGGCGGCTGCATGCGCTCGTCGCGTCGCTCGGCCTGGAGGGCGTCGTCGACCTTGCCGGGAGCATCGCGCGCACCGCCGTCCCCGACGTGCTCCGCAGCGCCGACGTGCTCGTCAACAACACGCACGCTGGGTCGAGGGACAAGGTGGTGTTCGAGGCGTGCGCCGCGGGCCTCCCGGTGCTCGCGGCGAACCCGCCCTTTGCCGACCTCCTCGGCGACGTCGGGGTGACGCTCCTCTTCGATCGCGAGGATGCCGACGGGCTTGCGTCCGGTCTCGTCTCGCTCGCCGGGTTGCCGTCTCCGGAGCGCCGGCGCATCGGTGCGGAGCTGCGACAGCGGGTCGTCGAGCGTCACTCCGTCGAGTCGTGGGCGGACGGCCTCCTCCGCGTCTGCCGCGGCGAGGCCAACGCCTCCTCGTAGATCGCGATCGTCCGCGCCGTCATGCGGTCGACGGAGAAGGCGTCGAGTGCCCGCCGTCGCCCGGCTTCGCCGAGCAGCCGCGCGCGGTCACGGTCGCGCAGCAGCGCGAGAATCGCGTCAGCGAGCGCCGTCGCGTCGTTGGAAGGGACGAGGATCCCGGTCTCGCCGTCGACGACGATCTCGGGAATCGAGGCCACACCGCTCGCGACGATCGGGCGAGAGGCGTGCATCGCCTCGAGAAGGGCGAGGCCGAACCCCTCCCAGCGAGCCGGGTGCACGAGCAGCTCGGCGCGGCGCAGCCACGCAGCGACGTTACCGACGCGGCCGGGAAGGAAGAGGTATCCCTGGACTCCGAGCTCGGCCGCGAGCCGCTGGAGCCGGTCGCGCTCGGGGCCCTCGCCGAGGACGACCAGTGTCGCCGCCGGTACCTCGTCGGCGATCGTTCGCAACGCGCGGACTGCGACATCCAGCCCCTTCTGCTCGACGAGGCGGCAGACGGCCAGAAGCACCCGGCTGCCGGCGGCGACCGCGGTCGTGTCCGTCGCGCCCCACGCGTCGGGCGGCGCGTCCAGGCCGTAGTGGACGACGCGGAGCTTCTCGTCCGGGAGCCCGACCACGTCGGCGCAGAACCGCGCGACCGAGGAGGTGATGCAGACGACCCGGCTCGCTCGCCGGGTCAGCAGTCGCTCGACGTGCCTGAAGGAGCCTGCCCGGAACGGGTCGTCGTTGTGCTTCGTGGAGACGAGGACGGCTGGGCTGCCGAGCGTCGCGAGCGCGCCGTAGACGTCGCCGTGGACGAGGTGCGTGTGAACGATGTCCGACGGGATCCGTCCGAGGGCACGGCGGACGCGGGCGAGCAGGCGGGGATCGAGGTCGCGAGGCGCCGGCACCCGTCGGAACGGCACGTCGTGAGCGGCGAGCGCGTCGTAGAACGGCTCGGGCGCGAGGGAGTGGTCGTCGAGGCCGAGGAGCCAGGCGTCGACGCCGCGCTCGCGGAGCGCCGGCAGCAGCGTCAGCAGATGTCGCTCGGAGCCGCCGATCCCCCCGATCCGATGGAGATGCGCGACTCTCACGCCATCCCTGGCTCGCGCCGGCTCCGCCGCCGGATCCGGTCGAGGACGGCGACGATGACGGGCGCGGCGAGGAGCACGAGCAAGAAGTCCCACGGCGCCCGGTACCGCACCGTCCCGGCGAAGATCGCCGCGGCTGCCGTCTGGTAGGCGAGGAGGGAGACGGCAAGCACGAGGAACTGCCGGCGCGCGCGAAATGCTCCCATCAGGGCGAGAACGTAGATCGCGATCACCCACGCCGGCTGCACGACCGAGCGGGCGAAGCGCGCGGCGGAGCCCATGTCGGGATCCTGCACCTCGGTCGTGAACTGCGGCGACCACAGCATCCCCATCGCCTGCGCAGCGAGCTTGGCCTTCTCGCCCGGGTGATCCCGCCAGAAGTCGGTGACGAGCCCGCGGTAGTACCGTGCCTGCGCGCACTCGTCGACCTCGGTCGGCGTGCCCGCGAGCGTCCTGTCCGCCGCCAGCTCGGGCCAGGGCGGGCCGTTCGGCGGCTCCGGCACGTTGTCGATCCAGAGCCCGCGGGCGAGGATGCCGTACGTGTTCTCGTTGTTCGCCTTCCACAGCGCTCTCGCGTCGGTCGTGATCGTCGCGCAGCCGACGACGACGGCGTTCCGCACGACCCACGGCGTCACGGCGACGGCAGCAGCCACCACGAGGACGGCACCGTGCGCGAGCGCGCGCCGCCACGGCAGACCCCAGGCGACGACGACGGCGAGGAGGATCGGGAGAACTGTCAGACGCGCGTTGCCGAGGATTGCGACGCCGGCCAGGAGCCCGGTCGCAAGTGCGCCCGCGAGCGACCGTCGCCTCAGCGTCCAGAGCACGGCGTAGGCGATCGCGGCGGCGAGCAAGCCGTCGAGGACCTCGCGGTTCGTGTGGACGTCGTGCCAGAGATGGAACGGCTCGAGCGTCGCGATCACGGCGGCGGCGAGCGCCGTGCGCGGCGTCCCGATCAGCAGCCCGATTCGGTGGACGATCAGCGCCGTGGCAACGGCGACGAGGATCTGCGCGCCTCCGACGACGAGCCAGTGACGCTCGAGCGCCCAGTAGAGCGCCGAGAGGAACCAGGCGTAGAGCGGCTGCGTGTACGCCGACGGGCGGCCGGGAAGGAAGCCGAGCGTTCCGGACTCGACGAGGGTGACGGCGAAGCGGTCGCTCTTCTCCGTCAACCCCGACAGGATCGCCTCGCGCTCGTGGAGCACGACGCCGAGCCGCGGAAGGGCCGCCGCGAGCGCGACGACGACGGTTGCGCCGCGGAGGCTCACGCGTGTATCGCGATCGCGGCGACATCGGCCGGGGCTGCCGGCACGGCGGCGCTGTCGACCCAGCTTCGCAGCCACAGCTCGAGGACGAGAAGGCACCAGAGGCGGTGCCCGTGGTCGGCGCGCCCCGCGACGTGCTCGGCGAGGAGGCGCTCCACGACCGGCCTGCGCAGCCAGGGGGACGTGCTCGCGTCCGCGGCGAGAAGCGCGTCGCGGGCGAGGTCTCGCAGCTCGTGCCGGAACCAGCCTGCGATCGGCACGCCGAACCCCGACTTGCCGCGCCACCGGAGCTCTTCGGGCAGCAGGTCGGCGAAGGCGCGTCGGAGGGCGATCTTGCCGACGCGCCCGTCGACCCGGAGGTGCTCGGGCAGGGAGACCCCGAGCTCGAGCACCCGGTGGTCGAGGAACGGCGCGCGGACCTCCAGCGAAGCGGCCATCGAGGCGAGGTCGGACTTGGGCAGGAGATCCCAGGGCAGGTACGTCCTCGCGTCGAGGAGCTGGAGTCCCGTGAGGCCGACGGGGGGCGGCCCCAGGTACGCGTGGGCGGCCTGCGCCTCGATGCCGGTCCCGGCGAAGAGCTCGCGTCGCAGGCCGGGTGCGAAGACCTCCACGATCGCGCCGTAGCGGTGCGCCGGCGGCGTCCCGGCGACATCGAGGAGCCGGGCGAGCCGGAAGCCGGCCGACCGCGGCACGCGTCGCGCCGCGGGGAGAAGCCGGAGCGCCCGTGCCCCGGCCCGGGCGCCGAGCGGGACGCGACCCATCCGATCGGCGAGACGCATCGCGGCGTAACGCTCGTACCCCGCGAACGCCTCGTCGCCGCCGTCGCCGACGAGCGCCACCGTCACGTGCTTCCGCGCCACCCGCGAGATCAGGAGCGTCGGCAGCAGCGCCTCGTCGCCGAGCGGCTCGTCGACGGTCCAGGCGAGATCGTCGAGCAGCGCCGCCGGGTCGAGTTCGACGTGGAGCTCCTCGTGCCGCGTGCCGAACGCCGAGGCTGCGATCCGCGCGGGCTCGCGCTCGTCGTAGCGGCGGTCGGAGAAGCCCACCGTGAACGTCCGCACGGGCTCCGTCGAGGCCTCGGCCATCAGCCCGACGACGATCGACGAGTCGATCCCGCCGGAGAGGAGCGCGCCGAGAGGGACGTCGGCGACGAGCCGTCGCCGGACCGCCGCGCGCACCTCGGCACGGGTGCGCTCGAGCCACTCCTCGTCGTCGAGGGACTGCGGCCTCGGCTCAAGCGACCAGTACGGGGTCACCGTGTGCCTGCCGTCCTCCCAGACGAGAACGTGGCCGGGGGGCACCTTGAGCACGCCCTCGAGCGCGGTTGCAGGGCCCGGCACGTACTGCAAGGCCAGATAGGCGTCGAGCGCCCGCGGGTCGAGACGCCGCTCGAGGCGCGGGTGCTGCAGGAGCGCCTTCAGCTCGGAGGCGAAGGCGAGCGAACCGTCGGGCCAGGTCGTGTAGAGCAGCGGCTTCTTGCCGACCCGATCGCGCGCCAGCACGAGCCGTCCCCTGGCCGCGTCCCAGACGGCGATCGCGAACATGCCGTCGAGGCGCTCGGGGAACGACGGCCCGCTCTCCTCGTACACGTGCGGGATCACGGCGGTGTCGCCGCTGCCGGGCACCGCGTGGCCGGTGCGCGCGAGCTCGTCGCGGACGTCCCGGAAGGAGTAGAGCTCGCCGTTGAAGACCGCCGTCACGGAGTCGTCCTCGCTCCGGGCCGGCTGGTCGCCCTCGACGAGGTCGACGACTGCGAGTCGCCGATACCCGAGGACGCAGCGGCCGAGCCGGGTGACGCCGCCCGCGTCGGGCCCGCGATGGACGATCGCCGAGTTCATCCGCTCGACCACCGCCGGATCGACCTCGACCCGACCGACCTCCCCACAGATTCCGCACATCTCCGTGGAACGGTACGTGCTGATGCGGAGCCCCGAGAGCACGAGAATCCGGCCGGTGCGCGAGTACACTTCATCGGTGCGAGATGACGTTGACGCCGGGGGAGGCGAGCGCGCCGCCGTCCACAGCGCGCCCCGTACGCCGGTCGGGGTCGACGTCCGCGCAGCGCCGCTCTACTCGATCGTCAGCGCCCGCCCGTGGCGCGCCGCCGGCCGCCGCGTCGCGAGCGCCGTCGCGCTCGCGGTCGCCGACCTCTGCGGGCTCGCGATCGGGCTCTACCTCGCGCTGATCGTCCGCGCGCTCGTCTACGGCAAGGCGCTGTACTGGAGCATGCTCTGGGATGAGGCCGTGAGCGTGTGGATGCGCTTCCTCGGCCCGATCATGATCCTCGTCTTCCTGCAAGCGGGGCTCTACAGGCGCCGGGAGGCGCGGCCGGGAGCGGGGCGTATCCTCGCCGGGCTCGTGATGGTGGCGCTGATCGTGCTCGCCTTCGGGCTCGGCACCGGCTACGAGTTCACGACCACCGGGCTGATCCCGACCGCCGTCGTCACGTGCACCGTCGCGATCGGCCTCATCCGCGCCGCGTACGACTCGCTCTCGCTCGAGCTGATGCGGGCCGTCGGCGTCCGCCGCCGCGTCGTGCTCGTCGGCGAGGGCGAGAGCGTCCGGCGGATCCACCGGCAGCTGCTCGCCTCGCGGAGCGGGATCCCGTACGAGCTCGTCGGCGTCGTCTCGCGCACCCGCGAGGACGCGTTGCCGGTGCCGACGTGGACGATGGCCGAGCTCGCGGGGGCGCTCGATCGACTCCGACCGGACGAGCTGATCCTCACCGAGGCGGACTTCGACGAGATGGCGCTGCTGTCGGCGATCGACACGGCACAGGCGGCACGCGTGACCGTCAAGCTCGCTCCGAGCACGACCGAGATCCTCGTGCACGACGGCGAGTACGTGCCGGGCCAGGGCGTTCCGCTCTTCGAGCTCAGGCCACCCGTGCTCGCCGGCGTCGACTTCGTGCTCAAGCGGACGTTCGACCTCGTCGTCGCGGCCCTCGGCTGCCTCCTGCT
>VGCB01000156.1 GCA_016870235.1 Actinomycetota bacterium
GCGCCGGTCGAGCTCCAGCGACCGCTCCTCGACGCCCGCGCGCAGGTCGTCGTCGGGCGGCGCCGCCCCCGACTCCTCGAGTGCGCGCAGGCGGCTCTCGAGCGCCGTCTCGCGACGCTTGACCTCCTCGAGGCGCTCCCCGATCTCCGAGCGCAGCTTCTCGATCGACGCGCGCTCGCGCTTGAGCGCCGCCGACTCGACGAGCTCACCGGCAGCGAGGCGCTTGCGTCCGATCACGCGGGGAATGGTACGCGCGGCACCGGGGCACGGTGGAGAGGGGAACCCGCCGCGCCCCGGTGCCGCGCGACGCTCGAGGATGCGTGAATCGGATCGGGCTGTGCCCGAGTCAGGCCGCGCGATCGAGACGGTCCTCGGCGCGAGCCCTGCGGACGATCTCGTCGCGCTCGCCGAACCGGATCCGTGCACGCTCTGCCCGGTGCGCGTCCCAGAGAGTCTGGAGTCGTTCGTCGATGCGCTTGATCTCGTCCATCACCGTCGCGTCGCGGCCGTCGGCGAGTGAGCGCCACAAGATGACGCGACGCTCGCTCAGATCGTCGATCTGCTGATGGATGTCGGTCAGCTGCTCTATCACACCTATGCCAACGCCCTCGCTGAAACCAGCATTCCGATTCCACGGTTCCGGGCTCGTTAACCCTTCGTGAAGAACGTGTGCAGCCAGGAAGAGAGCACTCAGTCGTAGCCCAGCTCCCCGAGCCGCTCCTCGTCGAGGCCGAAGTAGTGCCCCAGCTCGTGGAGGACGGTGATGCGGATCTCCCGCTCCAGATCGCCGGGATCCGGGAAGTCCTCCTCGAGCGGGCGGCGGTAGATGGCGATGCGGTTCGGCAGCGTCCCGGCGTCGGGGCCGCCGTCGACGAGCGAGATGCCCTCGAAGAGCCCGTAGAGGTCGGGGTCGTCGGGGTTCTCGTCCTCGACGACGACGGCGACGTTGCGGAGCGCCTGCGCGATGTGGTCGGGCAGCGAGTCGAGCGCGGCGCGCACATGGCCTTCGAAGGTCATCGGCGCTCGAGCGTCATCGGCCGCGCCTGGCGAGGAACCTGCGGCGCGCGAACGCGAAGACGCCGATCGCGCCGAACGCGAAGCCGCCCACATGGGCGAAGAACGCGACGCCCCCGCCCTCCTGCGGCTGCAGGATCGAGAAGCTCCCGATCCAGAGCTGGAAGAGGAACCAGGCGCCGAGGTACCAGATCGCGCGCACCTCGATCGGGATGATGCCGACGAGCGTGAGGACGCGGGCGTGCGGGTAGAGGACGATGTACGCGCCCATGACGCCGGCGATCGCGCCGCTCGCACCGACGTTCGGGATCGCGGCCGCGGCGTCGCCCTCCGAGAGCAGCGTCACCGCCGTCTGCGCCATCGTCGCCGCGGCCCCGGCGAGGAGGTAGAAGAGCAGGAAGCGCACGTGGCCCATCGCATCCTCGACGTTGTTGCCGAAGATCCAGAGGAAGAGCAGGTTGCCAAGGAGGTGGCCCCAGCCGCCGTGCATGAACATCGAGGTCACGACCGTGAGCGGCCAGTCGATCCCGGGGGAGCGGCAGCTGCCCTCGAGCGCGCACGGGAAGTAGGCCGCGTCGCCGAGCGAGCCGTCCAGGTCGGGCAGCTGGAACAGCACCCAGACGGCGAGGTTCGCGAGAACGAGCGCGATCGTGACGAGCGGCCGGCTCAGCCCCGGCTGGCTGTCGCGCAGTGGCAGCATCGCTGGATCCTTAGCGGATCCGGCTCAGGTGACGACGAGGGCCATCACGGCCTTCTGCGTGTGCAGGCGGTTCTCCGCCTGATCCCACACGAGCGAGCGAGGGCCGTACAGCACCTCCTCGCTGATCTCCTCGCCGACGTGCGCCGGCAGGCAGTGGAGCACGACAGCTCCCGGGTCCGCGTGCCGTAGCAGGATCGCGTCGACCTTGAAGCGCGCCAGGTCGTGCAGTCGCCGCTCCCGCTCCTCCTCCTGGCCCATGCTCGTCCAGACGTCCGTGTAGAGGACCTGCGCGCCCGTCACCGCCTCGACTGGCTCGGGGACGATCCGGATCGAGCCGCCGTTCGCCGCCGCATCCGAGCGCGCACGCTCCAGGAAGGTGTCGTTCGGCTCGTACCCGGGCGGCGTGGCCGCCGTGAAGTGCATCCCGAACCGCCCGGCGATCCGCATCAGGGAGTGGCACACGTTGTTGCCGTCTCCGAGGTACGTGACGCGGACCCCGGCGAGCGTCCCGAACCGCTCGCGGATCGTCATCGCGTCGGCGAGCGCCTGCAGCGGGTGCGCCTCGTCGGTGAGGCCGTTGATCACCGGGATCGACGCGTGCTCGGCGAACGCATCCACCTCCGCCTGCTCGTACGTTCGGATCATGATCGCGCTCAGGAACCGCGAGAGGACGAGCGCCGTGTCGCGCACGCTCTCGCCCCGTGTCAGCTGCAGGTCGGCGGCGGGAACGTAGAGGGCCATCCCCCCGAGCTCCGCGATCGCGACCTCGGAGGAGACACGCGTGCGCGTCGACGGCTTGCGGAAGATGAGCCCCACCGTGCGACCCGGCAGGATGCGGAGCTCCTTCCGGCGGGCGCGCTCGAGCTTGAGCTCGTCGGCGAGGTCGAGCGCGAGCCCGAGCTCCTCGCGCGACCAGTCGGCGACACGTGTGAACGAGCGCCCTTTCAGCGTCTCCGGGATCCCGGCCATTGACGGATCCTACTGTTTGCATTACCTGATATGGACGTGCCAAGGTTTTCTGGATCGTTCACGATGAACTAGTGCGAAACGTCGACCAAGGAGGAAGGACACCGATGGAAACACTCGTCCGCTGGGAGCCGTTCCGCGAGCTCACGTCGCTGCAGACGGAGATGAGCCGCTTGATGAACGGCCTCTTCGAAGGGCCGGCCCGCGACGCCACGCAGTCCTGGGTACCGCCACTCGACGTCTGGGAGACCGACGACGAGATCGTGTACGCGTTCGACCTGCCGGGCATCCCGCAGGAACGGATCGAGGTCGAGGTCCACGACGACACGCTGACCATCACCGCCAGCCGCGACAAGCTCGCCGAGGAGAAGGGCGACCGGTTCTTCCGGTTCGAGCGCCGCTACGGCACCTTCTCCCGCGCAGTCGGGCTGCCCCAGGGCACCGACAGCTCCAGGGTGCTCGCGGACTATCGCGACGGCGTCGTCGAGATCCGCGTGCCCAAGCCGGAGCAGCCGAGGCCGCGCAAGATCCAGCTCGGCGGCGGCGCCGCCGACGTCGAGGGGACGGCGGCCGCCGCCTGATCCGCGCGGAGAGACCGTGACCGCACGGCGGCGGCCTCGACCGACGGCCGCCGCCGCGCGGTTCCCGTTCCGACGACGCGGACGCGACCCACGGGTCGAGCTGCGGCCTCGAGCGGCCTGCGCCAATACGATCCCGGCATGTCACGGTTCCCGAAGGCTCTCAACGAGCAGATCGCCTACGAGTTCGCCGCGTCGCAACAGTACGTCGCGATCGCCGTGTACTACGACGGGCAGACGCTCCCGCAGCTGGCCGCCCACTTCTACCGACAGGCGGTCGAAGAGCGAAACCACGCGATGATGATGGTGCAGTACCTCCTCGACTCGGACGACCCGGTCGCGATCCCCGGCGTCGAGGCGCCTACGACATCGTTCACGAACGTCGTCACGCCGGTGGCGCTCGCGCTCGAGCAGGAGAGGCGCGTCACCGCGCAGATCGCCGACCTCGTCAAGCTCGCTCGCGAGGAGGGCGATCTCGTCGGCGAGCAGTTCCTCCACTGGTTCCTCCAGGAGCAGCGCGAGGAGGTCTCGTCGATGTCGGCGCTCCTCGCGGTCGTCACCCGCGCGCGCAAGAACGTGATGCTGGTCGAGGAGTACCTCGCCCGCGAGAGCGGCGGCGAGGAACCGCTCGAGGCCGGCGCGCCGCCGGCGGCGGGCGGAGCGCTGTAGTTCTTCCGGTTTCTCTCGCGTCTGGTGGGTGAGGGACCGGGTGTACCAGACGCGAGAGGAACCGGAACGGTGCAGGACGGCCGCGTCGCAGGGATCCCCTGAGGCGGCTGCGGCTTCGCCGCGGCTCATCCCCCGCGTCCGACTTCAGTCGGACGCGTCCGCCCGGTCGGGCGGCGGCGTCGCGCCGTGCCGACCGTAGCGCTCGTCGTAGGCCTTCTGATCGCGGCCGTCCTCACGCGCCGCCCACAGCAGCATCGCGATCCACACGGCGGCTCCGCCGACCGAGAGGACGGCGACGATCGCGCCGATGACGATCGCGGTCACGGATCCACCGTAGCGGGCGAGGAGTGCCTCGCTGCGCTCGGGCGCCGGCACGCGGGGGGAGCCCGATGCCGCGCGGCGACCCGGGACGCGTCCGACTGAAGTCGGGCGCGGGAGAGCGGGAATAGCGGGCGGAGAGATCAGCGGCGGGCTGGAAGCGTCCGACTGAAGTCGGACGCGGATGGGAGGGACTCGGGCGCCCAACCGGCGGGGCCAATCCTGAAGAGCTACTGCAGGACGCTGACGTGCACGCGGCGGTCGCGCGGGCCGTCGAACTCGCAGAAGAAGATCCCCTGGTAGGTGCCGAGCGCGAGCGTGCCGTCGTCGCGGAGCGGCACGAGGAGCTGCGGGCCGACCAGGGTCGACCGGAGGTGCGATGTGCCGTTCGGCCCGTCCTCGTCATCGTGCTCGAAGGCGCCCGGGTCGCCGGCGACGGTCACGAGCGCGCGGTCGAGATCGTCGAGGAGCACCGGGTCGATCTTCTCGTTGATCGTCACCGCCGCCGTCGTGTGCGGGACGTAGACGAGCACCGCGGCGCCCGCCGTGCCGTTGACGGCACGCGCGACGTCGTCGGTGATCTCGATCAGCGCGCTCTTCGTCTCGGTCCGAAGCTCAAGCGTCCGCACGACGCGGAAGCATAGGGAACCACGCCCGGGTGTTGCGGCAGACGACCCCACGGCGTAGCGCTCCGACACCCTCGGAACCGTCTGGCTGAAGCCAGACGGGGACGTGGCCAGGTGCGCGCGTCTGGTACGTCGGTCCTGCGCAACCAGACGCGCGCGCCTCCGGCTTAGAAACCGAGCCCGAGCGCGCCCAGGTCGGGCATCTGGCCGCGCAGCTTCGCCTCCACTGCCGCCTGGGCCGATCGCAGCGCCTCGTTGGCAGCGGCGAGCACCATGTCGGCGAGCATCTCGGGGTCGTCGGGGTCGACGGCCCGCGGGTCGATCTTGATCTCGACGAGCTCGCCGCCGCCGTTCGCGACGACGGTCACCATGCCACCGCCGGCCGATGCCTCGGCCGTCTCGTTCGCGGCCTCCTCCTGCGCCTTCAGCATCTGCTGCTGCATCTGCTGCGCCTGCTTCATCAGCGCGTTCATGTCCATCTTCACGGTTGTTCCTCCACTTCCGTCGCGTCGAAGGTGTCCTTGAGCAGGGAGATCCACCCCTCCTCGTTCAGCTCCTCGTCCGTGCCCGCCGGGGGCTGCGGCCGCGCGCCGAGCGTCGTCTCCACCGCGATCCGGCGTCCGGTGACCGCGAAGAGCGCCTCCCGGAGGACGGAGACGTTGCGCTGCTCCTCCATCTGCGCGCGGTGGAACTCGGCTCCTGTTGCGAACTCGAGAGTGAGCGTGTCGCCGTCGAGCCGGGTCGGGCGCGCCTCCGCGAGGAGCATCGCGACCGGGATGTTCTGCTCCTCGATCGCGGGGAGGACGCTGCGTGTCCACGCCTCCTGGAGCTGCTCGAGCCCGACCGGCTGCCCGCCGTCGACCGCGGCTCCCGTCGGCGCCGGAGGTGCCGGGGCGGGCTCCGACGACCCGGTGGGGGCCGAGGGGACTTCGTCGGAGCCAGGTGCCGGGCCCGCCGCGGGCGCGGGTACGGGGGAGGGGGCCCGCGCCTCGGCGGCGGGATGCCCGGCATGTGACCTCGCCTCGAGCATCTCCACGCGATGCGCTAGCGACTCGCGGGAGAGAGCGGCTTGAGGTCGGGTTACTTTGACGATTGCGAGCTCAAGTGGCAAGCGCGGATCGCCACCTTGCCGCAAATCGTCGATCGCGACGTGCAGGAGATCGAGCAGCCGGAGCACCATCGGCTCGGGCAGCTGGTTCGCCTGCTCGCGCAGCCGCTCCCTCGTCTCCTCGGTCACGGGGAGCGAATCGGGAACGTAGCCCATGTGCTGGACGAGCAGGAGGCAACGGAGGTGCTCGCTGAGGTCGGCGACGAAGCGACCGAGGTCCTGGCCCTGCTCCGCGAGCTCCTCGAGATGGGTCAGCGCCCCCGCCGTGTCGCGGTCGACGACCATGTCGCAGAGACGGAAGAGCGCGTCCTCCTCGACCGACCCGACGAGCTGGAGGACGTCCTGCACGGTGATCCGGCTCTCCGTGGCGGCTGCGAGCTGATCGAGCGTCGAGATCGCGTCGCGGAAGGAGCCGCGCGCGCCGCGGGCGACCAGAGCGAGGGCCGCGTCCGGCGCCTCGATCCCCTCGCCCTCGGCGACGCGGCGCAGCGCGGTGACGAGCTGCTGCAGGCGCGGGCGCTGGAAGACGAACGTCTGGCAGCGGGAGCGCACGGTCGGGAGCACGGACGCGAGGTCGGTCGTGCAGAAGACGAACACGAGGTGGGGCGGAGGCTCCTCGATCAGCTTCAGCAGCGCGTTCCACGCGGCGGGCGTCAGCTGGTGGGCCTCGTCGAGGATGTACACCTTGTACCGGCCCTCCGCCGGCTGGAGGATCACGCGCTCGCGGATCTCGCGGATGTCGTCGATCCCGCGCTGGGAGGCGGCGTCCATCTCGATCACGTCGAGCGACGAGCCGTCGGCGATCGCCCGGGCGATCGCCGACG
>VGCB01000157.1 GCA_016870235.1 Actinomycetota bacterium
TCGGCGTGCCCGTCGACGGGTGGGACGGCGGGACGCGGCGGGCCGGCGCCGAGGGCAACACGGCGGCCGGGGGGCACGCGGCGCGCGCTCAGCGTCACCACCTGCTGCCCGCGCTCTGGGCGTTGCAGGAGCGCATCGGCTGGATCTCCCCCGGCGGCCTCAACTACCTGTGCACGCGGCTCACCGTTCCCCTTGCCGACGCGTACGGCGTCGCGACCTTCTACGCCATGCTCTCCGTCGAGCCTCGGCCGTCTCGCGTGCTCCACGTCTGCGAGGACGTCGCCTGCCGCTGCCGGGGGTCGATCGACCTGATCGCACAGATCGAGGAGTGGTTCGGCAGCCAGGGGACGCTCTCGGACGACGGCAGTGCGACCTGGCTCCGGAGCCCCTGTCTCGGGCAGTGCGAGCGAGCCCCCGCGGCGCTCCTCTCGATCTCGGGTGAGTCGCACGTGGAGCAGGCGCTCGTCGATGCGAGCGCCGACGGCCTGCTCGATCTTCTCTCCGGCGCTACTCCGCCCGCACCCGTGCAGCAGGCGCCCCTCCGGCAGGCGCGCTCGACGACGCGTCTCCTGCGCCGCGTCGGCGCCGTCGATCCGGGGAGCATCGACGAGTATCGCGCCCACGGGGGCTACGCGGCGCTTCGCCGGGCGCTCGAGCTCGGCCCCGAGGGCGTCCTGCGCGAGCTGGCGGACGCGAAGCTGCAGGGACGCGGCGGCGCCGCCTTCCCGACCGCGACCAAGTGGGAGGCGGTGCAGCGGCAGCCTCGCCGGCCCCACTACGTCGTGTGCAACGCCGACGAGTCGGAGCCGGGCACGTTCAAGGACAGGGTGCTGATCGAGGGCGATCCGTTCGCGATCGTCGAGGCGATGACGATCGCGGGGCTCGCGGTCGGCGCCGAGCGCGGGTACGTCTACATCCGCGGCGAGTACCCCGAGGCGACGCACGCGCTCGAGCGCGCGATCGAGGGTGCGCGCCACCACGGCCTCCTCGGCGCCGACATCCTCGGTCGCGGGGTCGCCTTCGAGATCGAGATCAGGCGCGGGGCAGGCGCCTACGTGTGCGGCGAGGAGACGGCGATCTTCGAGTCGATCGAGGGCCGTCGCGGCGAGCCGCGGAACAAGCCTCCCTTCCCGGTCACGCACGGCCTCTTCGGGAAGCCGACGGTCGTGAACAACGTCGAGACGCTCGTCAACGTGCTCGACATCGTCCTCGCGGGAGGCCCCGGCTACGCGGAGACCGGCACGTCGGTCTCGACGGGGACGAAGCTCTTCTGCCTCTCCGGCTGCGTCGAGCGCGCCGGCGTGTACGAGGTGCCGTTCGGCACGACGCTCCGCTCGCTCCTCGAGCTCGCGGGTGGCGTCGCGGAAGGGCGGCCGCTCCAGTGCATCCTCATGGGCGGCGCCGCCGGCGGCTTCCTCGGCCCGGACGACCTCGACCTGCCGCTTACCTTCGAGGACGCGCGGGCGGCGGGGACGACGCTCGGCTCCGGTGTGGTCGTCGTCATGGACGACACGGTCGACCTGCCGCGGATGCTGATGCGGATCGCCGCCTTCTTCCGCGACGAGTCCTGCGGCCAGTGCGTTCCGTGCCGTGTCGGCACGGTGCGCCAGGAGGAGGCCCTCGCCCGGCTCCTCTCCGGTGAGACGCGCGGCGGTGTCGCCGGCGAGCTGCACGTGATCCGCGAGGTCGGCCAGTGCATGCGCGACGCCTCGATCTGTGGGCTCGGGCAGACGGCGTCGGCCGCGATCGAGTCGGCGATCGACCGGCTCGGCGTCTTCGGGAGCCCGGCGTGACCCGTGTCGCGGCTCCGCAGCGGATGGTCGAGCTCGAGGTCGACGGCCGGTCGGTGCGCGTGCTCGAGGGCTCGACCATCCTCGATGCGTGCAACCGTCTCGGGATCGAGACGCCGACGCTCTGCTTCGGCGAGACCCTGCAGCCCGCGAACGTCTGCCGCGTCTGCGTGGTCGAGATCGAGGGCGCGCGGGTGCTGGCGCCGTCCTGCTCGCGCAAGGCCGAGCAGGGGATGGTCGTCCGCACCGACTCGGAGCGGGTCCGCCACTCGCGCCGCCTCGTCCTCGAGCTGCTCGGCTCGTCTGTCGATCTCGCGACGACGCCGGTGGCCCCGGGCTACCTCGAGCGGTACGAGGCGGACACGTCGCGCTTCGGCCCGCCCGCACCGCCCGACCCGGGTCGCGAGCGGCGGCGTCCCGGCTCGCACGACGAGCCGGACGGGAGGACGGCGGCGACGGTCGCGACCCCGGTGAAGGTCGACAACGAGCTCTACGTGCGCGATTACGGCAAGTGCATCCTCTGTTACAAGTGCGTCGACGCGTGCGGGGAGCAGGCGCAGAACACCTTCGCGATCCACGTCGCGGGTCGCGGCTTCGACGCGCGGATCTCCACGGAGTACGTGCGCGAGCTGCCCGAGTCCGCGTGCGTCTACTGCGGCAACTGCATCGCCGTGTGCCCGACGGGCGCGCTGATGTTCCGCTCCGAGCACGAGCTGCGCGAGCGGGGTGAGTGGCGCGAGGAGGAGCAGGCAGTGACGCGGACGGTGTGCCCGTACTGCGGTGTGGGCTGCAACCTCGAGCTCCACGTGCAGGACAACGAGATCGTCAAGGTCACGAGTCCCGACGACCACGACATCACGAGGGGCAACCTCTGTGTGAAGGGGCGCTTCGGCGTCCAGCACGTGAACGCGCGCTCGTGAGCGCCCCTCGTCCGCCCGTCTGGCTTCGGCCAGGCGGCTCCCGCGACGATCGCCTCCCGATCCCCGTCCGACTTCAGTCGGACGGCGTCCCGGGCCGGGGCAAGCGGTCGTCGTGAACGGCGCCGTCGTCCTCGCCGGCGGCCGCTCGCGCCGGATGGGTCGCGACAAGGCGTCGCTCGACTGGTACGGGGTCCCGCTGCTCGTCCACGCTTGCTCGGTCGTGCGCGAGGGTGTCGATGGAGGCCCGGTCGTCGTCGTCGCGAGTGCCGGCCAGGCGTTGCCGGAGCTGCCTGCTTGGGCTGCGGTCGCGGCGGACGCCCGGCCCGGGATCGGCCCGATGCAGGGCCTGCTCGACGGTCTTCGGGCGCTGCCCGCGGGCGTCGATCGGGTGTTCCTCGCTGCGTGCGACGCGCCGCTCCTCCGACCTGCGTTCGTCGCGTCGTTGCTCGCGCGGCTCGAGGCGGAGCCTGAGGTCGAGGCGCTGATCCCGTTCGTGCGGGGGCACCGGCATCCGCTGCTCGCTGCGTACCGTGCGTCTACGGCCGGCCGCCTCGAGGAGGCGATCATTCGGGGGGAGCGACGGGCCGGCCAGATCTTCCGGCTGAGGCTCGTCGGCGAGGACGAGCTTCTCCACGACGAGCGGCTCGCGCGTGCCGATCCCGAGCTGGTGTCCGTCGAAGATGTCGACACGGTCGAGGCGTACGAGGCGGCGCTCGCGCGCGGCGGCTGACCTGCTGCGCGGGAGCTGGGGGCGAATCGGCACGCTTCTGGTGCGATTCGGAACACACATGCAACGCTTTCCTCGGTATCGTGGAACACGAGGGGTGGAGGTTGGAGGACCCTGCGGGAGTTGTCCCTTTTGGCCGATGCGAGCGGGAGTCCGATGCCGCCGCCCGGCGCCCGAGCTACCCGCGCACTTCGATCTCGCCGCTCTCGAGATCGACCGTCTCGCCAGATCCCGTACGTAGCCGAAGCCGTCCGTCGGGCGCGATCCGCTCGACCGTCCCCACGACGCCGCCGACGGCGACCTTCAGCCCGCGGAGCGTGCTCCGCTCCTCGATCGCCAGAAGCAACGGCCCGAGGCCGTCGGCGAGCCAGCGGTCGTAGCGACGCTCGACCACCGCGATGACGGCGCCCAGGAGCGCCGCGCGGCTGTGGTCGCGGCCGGTCGCCGATCTCAGCGACCCGGCCGTGCGGCGAGTGCGGGTCGGCAGCCGCTCGGGCGGCTGGTTCACGTTGATGCCGATCCCCACCGTGACCGCGCCGCCCGACGCCTCGAGCAGGATCCCCGCCACCTTCGCCCCGGCGAGCTCGACGTCGTTCGGCCACTTGATTCCCGCTGCGACGCCCGTCAGCTCCTCGATCCCTTCGGCGACCGCGAGCGCGACGACGAGGGAGAGCTGCGGCAGCGTCGGCCGCGCCGGGGGTCGCAGCAGCAGCGAGAAGAGAAGAGCGTCACCCGGCACGTCCTCCCACGTCCTCCCGCCCCGGCCGCGGCCGGCGCGCTGGTGGTCGGTCGCGACGACGGCGCCCTCCGGCGGGTCGCCCTCGCGGACGAGCTCCTGCGTCGACGCGCACTCGGCGACGAAGCGATATGGCCGGCCGAGGCGCCCGCGCAGGAGTGGCTCGACCACCGACGGGTCGAGCTCGTCCCCAGGTCGTTCGGATGTCGAGCTCAGCAGGCCACCTCGGTCCGGACGCGTCTGGCTGGAGCCAGACGCGGGAACCGTGGCTCCGGCGGCACCACGCCGCCGCGTCTGGCTTCAGCCAGACGCGAACGCCGTGAGCCGCGCGATCGGGTACCCACGGGCTTTGCCACGACGGGTCGCCGCATTCCGGCTCCTCCGCCGCCTCGCCGCGTGCCGCCGCTCACTCGTCCACCGGCCGGCGCCTGAGAGCCTTCTTCTCCGCCTGGTGTCGCTTGTCGACGAGTCGGCCCTCGCGCGCCGCCTTGGTCGGCGCCGTCGGCACCCGGCGACGCTCGACGCGCAGCGCCTCCGCGAGCCGCTCCACCAGTCGCTCGATCGCGAGCTCCCGGTTGCGGAGCTGGCTCCGCTCGTCCTGCGCGACCGCGCGCAGCACCGGTCCCGCCTTCGCCACGACCCGCCGCTTCTGCGCGTCCGAGAGCGACGGCGACGCGAGCACGTCGAACGACGCCTCGACCCGCGTCTCGGCCTTGTTCGCATGCTGCCCGCCGGGCCCGCTCGAGCGGGAGACGCGCAGCGCGATCTCCTCGGTCGGCAGCGTGACGGAGCGCGTGACACGAATAGACTGCGTGGCCATGCCGTGCATTCTGCTCGACGTCGACGGGGTGCTCCACGTGTCGGGGGAGCCCATCCCCGGGGCGGTCGAGGCGCTCGCCGAGCTCCGCCGGCGCGGCCATACGCTCCGGTTCGTGACGAACAACTCGACCTCGACGCGCGCGACGATCGCCGGCGAGCTCCGCGCGATGGGGATCGAGCTCGAGGAGGACGAGCTGCAGACACCCCCGCGTGCGGCCGTGCACGAGCTGGCGGGAAAGCGTGTTCTCGCGCTGGTGATGCCGACGGTGGTGCCGGAGCTCGAGGAGCTCGAGCTCGTCGGCGACAACGCCGACGCGGTCCTCGTCGGCGGGTGTGACGAGTCGCTCGAGCCGAACACCGTCTTCAGCTACATGAACCTCGGCCGCGCCTTCGCGGAGCTCCGCGCCGGTGCCGCGCTCTACTGCCTCCACAAGGGCAAGTGGTGGCAGACGAGCCGCGGCCCGATGGTCGACGCGGGCCTCTTCGTCGCCGGGCTCGAGTACGCGGCGGACGTGGAGGCAACCGTGCTCGGGAAGCCGAGCGCCGCGTTCTTCGCCGCCGCGCTCGACGCGCTCGACGCCGAGCCGGCGCTCACATGGATGGTCGGCGACGATATCGAGGCCGACGTGCGCGGCGCGCAGGCGTTCGGGATGAAGACGGCGCTCGTGCGCACGGGCAAGTTCCGCCCCGACGCGCTCGACTACACCGACGTCGTCCCCGATGTCGTCCTCAGCTCGATCGCCCAGCTGCCCGACTGGCTCGAGCGCGGCATCTGAGGAGCGGGTGCGGATGGCGATGCGCGCGGGCATCGACCTGATCGAGATCGAGCGGATCCGGCGGGCGCTCGAGCGGCCCGGCTTCCGCGACCGGTGCTTCACGAAGGCGGAGCAGGCCTACTGCGACAGCCGCCGGAACCCGGCCGAGAGCTACGCCGCCCGCTTCTGCGGCAAGGAGGCGGTGGGCAAGGCGCTCGGCTGCGGCGTGCGGTTCACGTGGAAGGAGATCGAGATCGTCGGTCGCGAGAAGCCCGGCGTGACGCTGACCGGGAAGACGCTCGCGTTCGCCGAGCGTGTGGGCCTTCTCGACATCGACGTGTCATTGACGCACTCGCACACGATGGCCGCCGCAGTCTGCGTCGCCGACCTCGAACGACCGCTGCGACCGACGCCGCCGTGACCCACGAGCCGCTCTACACGGCGGCCGAGATGCGGGCGGCCGAGGAGCGCTACCCCGGCTTCCCGGGGACGGCGCCGGAGCTGATGGAGCGTGCCGGCCGAGCGGTTGCCGAGGAGGTGCTGACGAGCTTCCCCGACGCGCGGCGCGTTGCCGTCGTCTGCGGGAAGGGGTCGAACGGCGGCGACGGGCGGATCGCCGCGCGCGTCCTGCGCGAGGCCGGCCGCGACGCGGTCGAGACGGAGGACCCGGCGGGCTTCGACCTCGTCGTCGACGCGCTCTTCGGTACCGGCTTCACGGGTGTGCCTCGACCGGAGGCGGCGGCGGCGATCGAGCGCATCAACGGCTCGGGCGCCCCGGTCGTCGTGGTCGATCTCCCGTCGGGCGTCGACGCGTCGACGGGGGAGGTCGAGGGCGCGGCCGTCCGCGCCGACGTCACGGTCACGTTCCACGGAAGGAAGGTCGGTCTTGCCGTTGCACCCGGTCGCTTCCATGCCGGGCGCGTCGTCGTCGCCGACATCGGCCTCGATCACGCCGAGACGGAGGTGTCGAGGATCCTCCCCGGGGCGCTCGCGTCGGTGCCGCTCCGCGGCGAGCGCGACTCGAAGTACACGGCG
>VGCB01000158.1 GCA_016870235.1 Actinomycetota bacterium
CGGCACCGTCGTCTCGCAGAGCCCGGACGCGGTCGTCCCCGCAGCGCCCGGGATGCGGCTGACGATCGTCGTCGGGCGCGGCAGGAAGCCGCGCCCGCAGGCGCCGGTCGCCGTCTCGGCGATCCCGCCGCCGGCCGGGACAGGCGCTCGCGCCCCCTCTGCACGCGGCCCGGGAGACGGGTAGACGCTGCCGTCTCCCGGCCGCGGTCGACGTCAGGGGAAGCGCGGTCGCGAGACGAACGGCGACGACGCGTCCAGGAACCGCCACGGTTGGTCGACGGCCTTCGTGATCCCGACCCGGCGCGTCGCGCGCACGTCGACTGGATCAGTGGGCGGCCGCATCTGAAACCGGCCGGCCGACCCGACCGTCGCACCGTCGTCGGCCCCGGTCACGGCCAGCGCCTGGGTCAGCCGGCCCGGCCCGGAGCAGAGAAGCCGGAGCTCCTCGCGACCGCGCCGCACGCGCATCTCCTCGACCCCGATCAGCGGCTCGAGGGCACGCACGAGCAGCGCCGCACCGCGGCCCTCGGGCCCGCACACGAGGTTCAGGCACCAGTGGATCCCGTAGGAGCGATACACGTAGACGGCGCCCGCCGGACCGAACATGACCCGGTTCCGTCCACGCGGGCCGCCGAACGAGTGGCTCGCCGGGTCGTCATCGCGATACGCCTCGACCTCGACGATGCGGCCGCCGACCCCGGCGACCGTCAGCTCCCAGCCGATGACGGCGGGCGCGATCTCGACGACATCGCCCTCGAGGAGTCGTCTGGCGGCAGCCGTCACTCGCCCGCGAAGAGCCGCGGATGCTCGGCGGCGCCCGGGCTGCGACGGCGTGGCCGCGGCGGCTCGGCGTCCCGGCCCATCTCCTCCAGGATCGTCTCCTGGGTGCGGGAGGCGACCACGGGATCGGGGATCCCCTCGACCCAGACGAGCGTGCGGCGGCCGTTGCCGCGCTCGCCGCCGACGATCGGCTCGAGCGCGTAGATCCGGTCCGAGCGCACGTACTTGCCGAAGCCCAGGAAGACCATGCGCGCGCTCATCGAAGGCGAAGTATGACGGCTGCCGACCGTGCGACGGCGCGTCGCCGCGCGGGTACTCTCGCTGCCGGATGACACGCATCTTCCTCTCTCCTCCCCATCTCTCCGGCCGCGAGCTCGAGCTCGTCACCGACGCGATCGAGTCGAACTACATCGTGCCGCTCGGACCGCACGTGGACGGCTTCGAGCGCGAGCTAGCGACGATCGTCGGCGTCGACCACGCGCTCGCGCTCTCGAGCGGCACCGCCGCGCTCCATCTCGCGCTGCTCGTCCTCGGCATCGGCGCAGGCGACGAGGTCGCCTGCTCGACGATGACCTTCGCGGCCAGCGCGAACGCGATCGTGTACACCGGTGCGCATCCGTTCTTCGTCGACTGCGACGGGACGTGGACGATGGACCCCGGCCTTCTCGACCGTGCGATCACGGCGCGGCGCGACGCGGGAGCAACGGTCGGGGCGGTCATCGCGGTCGACCTCTACGGGCAGTGCTGCGACTACGCCGCCATCCGCGAGGTCTGCGATCGGCACGGGGTCTGGCTCATCCAGGACGCTGCGGAGGCGCTCGGCTCGACCTACCGCGGAGCGCCCGCCGGGGCGCAGGGCGACCTTGCGGTGTTCTCGTTCAACGGCAACAAGATCCTCGTGTCGGGCGGCGCCGGGGTCCTGGTGTCGTCGCAGCGCGAGTGGGTCGAGCACGCGCGGAAGCTTTCGACGCAGGCGCGCGACCCCGCCCCGCACTACCAGCACTCGGAGATCGGGTTCAACTACCGGCTCAGCAACCTCCTCGCCGCCGTCGGCCGCGCGCAGCTCGAGGTGCTCGCAGACCGCGTCGCGGCGAAGCGACGCATCAATGCGCGCTACCGCGAGCTCCTCGGCGACCTCCCGGGGATCGCCTTCCTCGAGGACACGCCGTACGGCGAGAGCAACCGCTGGCTCACGTGCGTCGTCGTCGACCCCGTGGCGTTCGGCGCCGACCGCGAGCAGATCCGCCTGGCCCTCGAGGCCGAGGACATCGAGTCGCGGCCCGTCTGGAAGCCGATGCACCTGCAGCCCGTGTTCGCAGGCGTCCCCGCCTACGGCGGCGAGGTGTCGGAGCGGCTCTTCGACCTGGGGCTCTGCCTTCCGAGTGGAACCGCGCTGACGGACGACGACCTGGCGCGCGTCGCCGAGGTCGTGCGGTCGACCGCCGGCCGGTAGGGCCAAGGCACGGCCGTCAGGCTCGCGCCGGCGCGGTCTCGACGACGTCGAGCCAGTGCGACCACCGCTCGGTGCGCCCGTTGACCGTGTCCAGATAGGCCTGCTGGATCTCCGTGGTCACCGGCCCGACGCCGATCTGGTGATCGTCGACCGCGCGCACCGGCGTCACCTCCGCCGCGGTGCCGGTCATCCAGATCTCGTCGGCGAGGTAGAGGTCGGTGCGGATCAGGTCGGCCTCCTCGACGACGTAGCCGAGGTCGGTGGCGATGTCGATCACCGAGTTGCGGGTGATTCCCGGCAGGATCGAGGTCGAGAGCGGCGGCGTGAAGATCCGCCCACCCTTGACGATGAAGATGTTCTCGCCCGGCCCGTCGGCGATCGTGCCCTGATCGGTCAGGAGGATGCCCTCGTCGTAGCCGGCGCGCTGCGCCTCGGTCGTCGCGAGCATCGAGTTGAGGTAGATGCCCGTCGCCTTGGCGACGTGCGGGATCACGTTCGGCCCCACGCGCTGCCACGACGAGATCTTCGCGGTGATCCCCTTCGTCAGTCCTTCCTCGCCGAGGTACGCGCCCCACGGCCACGACATGACGACGACGTCGACGGGGTTCCCGCGCGTGTGCACGCCCAGCGACCCGTAGCCGAAGAACGCGATCGGGCGGATGTAGCAGGCGGGGAGCCCGTTGGCACGGACGAGGTCGTGTGTCGCCTCGCGCAGCTCCTCCACGGCGTACGGGATCTCCATGTAGAGCATCCGGGCAGAGTCGTGCAGGCGCTGCATGTGATCCGCGAGCCGGAAGACCGCAGGTCCCTTCGGCGTCTCGTACGCCCGGATGCCCTCGAAGACGCCGGTGCCGTAGTGCAGGCCGTGGACGCCGACGTGCACCTTCGCGTCGGCCCAATCGACCAGCTCGCCGTTCATCCAGATCTTCGCGGTCTCCTGCATGGCTGTTCAGGCTCCTCGGCTCGGACGATGTCGGTGAATGATGCCGACAAACCCGAGATGGCGGCGGGCCGTGGTCGACCCCGAGTCACGACGACGGGGTGGCGCCGATCGACGCCGTCATGCCGTTCGTCAGCCGCACGAGCTCACGCGGCGCGAGCGCGATCATGTGGACATCCGAGCCCGCGCCGGCCCACACGATCGGCTGGGCCAGCAAGCGCTGATCGATCAGCACGTGGCCGACGCCGTGCGCGAACGGCGCCACCGTCCCGGGAGCGAACCCGGTCAGCCGCAGCACCTCCTCCGCCCGCGCCACACGCCCCTTCGACGCGCCGACCGAACGTGCGACGCGCCCCGGATCGACCCGGAGATGGCCGGGCACGAGCGCGACGGCCGCGCGCTCGTCGCACACGACCACCATCGACTTGACGATCTGCGAGATCGTGCAGCCGATCGCCTCCGCCGCCTCCTGCGCCGTCGCACAGGAGGACGAGAGCTGCTCGATCCGCGCCTCGGCGCCGGCCGCGACGAGGTGCGCCGCGACGCGGGCGACCGCTGCCGGAAGCTCGCTCACGGCCATCGCGTCACCGTCATGCGGTGACCGTACCCGCCGGGCGTCAGAGGTCGACGATATGCATGTCGTCGAAGCCCTCGCCGTGCAGGCGCTCGACGAGCGCACCCGTCGTCGGCGTGTCGACGGAGAAGGCCATCAGCGCGACCCCGCCCTCGCGCGTCCGCGACACGGCCATGTTGGCGATGTTGATCCCGGCCTCGCCGAACATCGTCCCGACGCGCCCGATCACGCCGGGCTGGTCGCCGTACTGGAGGAAGATCATGTGCGGGCCGAGCTCGATGTCGATCGCATGCCCGAGCGCGCCGGCAAGGAAGAGGCGCGGCTCCGGCCCGATCGTCGTGCCCGACACGGCGACAGTGGCCCCGTCCGACTCGGCCCGGACCTCCACGGTGTTCGTGTAGTCGCGCGACTCCCGCAGTCGCTCCTCCGAGACCGCGATGCCGTGCTCGGCCGCCAGGATCGACGCGTTGACCCAATTGACGCCTTCGACCCGGCCCTCGAAGACGCCGCCCAGGGCGGCGACGGTGAGGAGGCGCGTGTCGTAGGCCGAGAAGGGCCCGTGGGTGGCGACGACGATCCGGCGCGGGACGCCCCCGGCGAGCTCGACCGCGAGTCGGCCGAGACGCGAGGTGAGAGGGACGAACGGCGTCAGCACCTCCAGATCGGCCTGGTCGATCACGGGGATGTTGAGGGCGTTCTGCACGATCTCGCCGCTCAGCGCGGCGGCGACCTGCTCCGCGGTGATCACACCCGCGCGGTCCTGCGCCTCGTCGGTGGAGGCAGCGAGGTGCGGGGTGACGACCACCTCGTCGAGCTCGAGCAGCGGCCCCTCGTACGGCTCCTTCGAGAACACGTCGAGCGCCGCACCCGCCACCTTTCCCTCGCGGATCGCGTCGATCAGCGCCGCCTCGTCGATCAGGTCGCCGCGCGCTGCGTTCACGATCCTGACCCCGTCGCGCATGCGGCCGATCGTCTCGCGGTTGATCAGGCCGCGCGTCTCGTCGGTGAGCGGCGAGTGGAGCGTGATGAAGTCCGCGACGGAGAGGACGTCGTCGAGGGTGGCTGCGTGCTCGACGCCGAGGTCGCGGTAGCGCTCCTCGCCCACGAACGGGTCGAAGCCGACGACGCGCATGCCGAGGCCGACACCGCGCCGGGCGACCTGCTGACCGATACGGCCGAAGCCGACAACCCCGAGCGTCTTCCCGTCGAGCTCGACCCCGCCCCAGCGCGACCGCTCCCAACGACCCTCCTTGAGAGCTGCGTGTGCCTGCGGGATGTTGCGCGCGAGGGCGACGAGGAGCCCGATCGTCTGCTCGGCCGCGGAGACCACCGTCGACTCGGGCGCGTTGGCGACGACGATCCCGCGCCGCGTTGCGGCGTCGACGTCGACGTTGTCGATCCCGACGCCGGCGCGACCGATCACCTTGAGCCGATCCGCCCGGCCGATCAGGTCGGCCGTCAGCTTGGTGGCCGATCGGATCACGATCCCGTCGTAGAGGGCGATGATCTCCTCGATCGGCGAGGTGGCGTCCACGTCGACGTCGAACTTCGAGCGGAGCAGCTCGACGCCGGTGTCCGCGATCGCCTCGCGGACGAGCACCCGGGGCCGGCTCGTCATCTCGCCGGGACGACGCCGTCGTACGCGGCCCGGGCTGCCTCGCGCGCAGCGCCCTCCGGAACGGGGGCACCGGCCGCACGGAGCTCCTCCGTGACCGCGTCCATCGCGCGTTCGACGTCGTCGATCGTCACGTAGCCGATGTGGCCGATGCGGAAGAGACGGTGGGCGATGTCGCCGTGGCCGCCGGCGATCTCGAGCCCGTGTCGGTTGCGAAGCGCGAGGCGCAGCTCGCCCGCGTCGACGCCCTCCGGGGTGAGCGCGCCGGTGAGGACGGCCGAGCTATCGTCGGCAGGCGAGTACAGCTCGAGTCCGATCGCCGTCAGCCCGGCCCGGCAGGCGCGGCCGAGCGCGCGGTGCCGCTCGAACGTCGACTCGAGCCCGTCGTCGAGCAGGACGCCGAGCGCGGCGTGGAGCGCCGCGACGGTCGACGTGGCCGGCGTCGTCGCCGTCGATCCCTTCTCCTGGGCCTTGCGGAGCGTCGCCCAGTCGAAGTAGAACCGCGGCAGCCGCGCCGTCCCGGAGCGCGCCCAGGCACGGTCGGAGATCGAGACGAAGGCGAGCCCCGGTGGGGTCATCAGCGCCTTCTGCGAGCCCGTGACGACGACGTCGGCGCCCCAGGCGTCCGTCTCGAGCGGGACGGCGCCGAGGCTCGAGATCGCGTCGACGATCGCAAGCGCTCCCGTGGGACGGCACGCCTCCAGCACCGCCTCGAGATCGAGGACGACGCCCGTCGACGTCTCGGAGTGCACGACGACGTAGGTCTCGGCTCCCGACTCGACGAGCGCCCGGCGGATCGCGTCGGGCTCGGGTGTCTCTCCCCAGGCGTACGCAAGGGGGACGACGTCGAGGCCGAACACGGCTCCGAGCCGCTGCCAGCGCTCGCCGAACTCGCCCGAGGAGACGATCAGGATCCGATCGCCTGGCGAGTGGAGATTGACGATCGCCGACTCGAACGCGCCCGTGCCGGACGAGGTCAGGACGAGAACGTCGTTCCGGGTGCGGTACACCGCCTGCAGACGGTCGAGCGTCTCGAGGAAGAGCCCCTTGAAGTCGGGGCCGCGATGGTGCAGCACCGGCTCGGCGAGCGCCGCCAGGACGGCCGGAGGCACGGAGGTCGGACCTGGGGTGAGGAGCTTGCTCCGCTCTGGCACGGAGGCAGGGTAGCGGGGTGCCTTCGGGGTCGGCGCAGTCGGGCTGCGACGCGCGTACGCTCACGGTCATTGGACGAGATCCTCGCCCTCGTCGCCGCCGTCCTCTCGCTGCGGCTCGCCGCCGAGCTCGCACGTCGCCGGCGCGCCGGCGCCGGTCCGGAGGCGACGCTGTGGGCCGCCTCGCTGGTCGCGTTCGCGCTCG
>VGCB01000159.1 GCA_016870235.1 Actinomycetota bacterium
CTCGCGTCTCATCGGCTGACATCTACGTCTGCGACACTAAGATTCTAACATGGTGCTAGCCAGCTCGGCACTCTCTCTGCTACAGTGCCGATCGGCACTCGGACCGCCCGAGTGCCGGAGTCCCGTAATCGCACACCGTGTCTCAGGAGGCATGTGCATGAACCTGCAGCCCCTTGGCGACCGCATCATCGTCGAGGTCCTCGATGAGGAGGACGTGACGGCGAGCGGCATCGTGCTGCCCGACACCGCGAAGGAGAAGCCGCAGCGCGGCAAGGTCCTCGCGGTCGGCCCCGGCCCCCGCGACGAGGACGGGGAATACATCAGCATGGACGTGGAGGAGGGTGACGAGGTCATCTTCTCCAAGTACGGCGGCACCGAGATCAAGATCGGCGCCGACGAGGTGCTGATCCTGCGCGAGTCGGACATCCTCGCGAAGGTCGTCGGCGACCGCGCCGCCGTCTAGGACAACGGAGGAACAGGAGAGATGGCTCACAAGGATCTCAAGTTCAACGAGGACGCGCGCCGCTCGCTCGAGCGGGGCGTGAACATCCTCGCCGACGCGGTCAAGGTGACGCTCGGCCCCAAGGGCCGGTACGTCGTCCTCGACAAGAAGTTCGGCGCGCCGACGATCACGAACGACGGCGTCACGATCGCCCGCGAGATCGAGGTCGAGGACCCGTTCGAGAACCAGGGCGCGCAGCTCGTCAAGGAGGTAGCGACGGCGACGAACGACGTCGCGGGCGACGGCACCACGACCGCGACCGTCCTCGCGCAGGCGATCGTCCGCGAGGGCCTCAAGAACGTCGCCGCCGGCGCCAACCCGATGGGCCTCAAGAAGGGCATCGAGAAGGCCGTCGAGGCGGTCGTCGAGGATCTGAAGAAGCAGTCGACCGAGGTCGCGGGCAAGGAGGACATCGCCCGGGTCGCCACGATCTCGTCGCGCGAGCGCGAGATCGGCGACGTGATCGCGGACGCGATCGAGAAGGTCGGCAAGGACGGCGTCGTCAACGTCGAGGAGGGCCAGACCTTCGGTCTCGACCTCGAGTTCACGGAGGGCATGCAGTTCGACAAGGGCTACCTGTCGCCGTACATGATCACGGACGCCGAGCGCATGGAGGCCGTGCTCGACGACCCGTACATCCTGATCGCGAACCAGAAGATCGGTGCGGTCAAGGACATCCTGCCCGTGCTCGAGCAGGTGATCCAGGCCGGCCGGCCGTTCATCATCATCGCCGAGGACGTCGAGGGCGAGGCTCTGGCGACGCTTGTCGTCAACAAGCTTCGCGGCGTCTTCACCGGTGTCGCCGTCAAGGCGCCCGGCTTCGGCGACCGACGCAAGCGGATGCTCGAGGACATCGCGATCCTCTCCGGCGGCGAGGTCATCACCGAGGAGATGGGTCTCAAGCTCGAGAACACGAAGCTGACCCAGCTCGGCAAGGCCCGCAAGGTCGTCGTCGACAAGGACACGACCACGATCATCGACGGCGCCGGCGACGGCGAGGGGATCAAGGCCCGGATCAAGCAGATCAAGAGCGAGGTCGAGACGACCGACTCCGACTTCGACCGCGAGAAGCTCCAGGAGCGCCTCGCCAAGCTGTCGGGCGGCGTCGCGGTCGTCAAGGTCGGCGCCGCCACCGAGACGGAGATGAAGGAGAAGAAGCACCGCGTCGAGGACGCCCTGCAGGCCACGCGGGCGGCACTCGAGGAGGGCATCGTGCCCGGCGGCGGCGTCGCGCTCCTCAACTCCGCGGACTCGGTGAAGAAGAGCCTCGACGCGCTCGAGGGCGACGTCAAGACGGGCGCGGCGATCATCCTGCGGGCGCTCGAGGAGCCGCTCCGGCAGCTCGCGTACAACGCGGGCCTCGAGGGCTCGGTCGTCGTCAACCAGGTGCGGTCGGCGAAGAAGGGCCAGGGCCTGAACGTCGACACGGGTGAGATCGAGGATCTCGTCAAGAGCGGGATCATCGACCCGACGATGGTGACGCGCTCGGCGCTGCAGAACGCGGCCTCGATCGCGAAGAACATCCTCACGACCGAGGCGATCGTCGCCGAGGCGCCGGAGAAGGCTGCTGCCGGCCCCGGCGGCATGCCCGACATGGGCGGGATGATGTAGGGAGCGCTTCGCGCGTCCCGAGCGGACGCGTCCGAAGTGGAAGGTCGTCGTGGGGGGCCGGCAGCTGCCGGCCCCCCACGCGTTTCCCCGCGCCGCCGCTCGGGAGCCGAAGCCTGCAGAGGCAGGCACGCGTTCCCGAGCGTCTCTTCGTGCGCAGGGAGATCCGCGAGGCGGCGCCCCCTGGCTCCGCCCCGGGGAGCCTGCCGTCTGTGCGGGGCCGGCAGAAAGCCGGCCCCGCCGACCGGTCGCGCCGCACACGCCGGTCCTCGTCCTGCTCCTCTTCATGGAAACGGCCCTTCGGGGGAGGAGGGCCGTTTCTCGGGGACGGGGAGGGCGAGTGACTTCAGTCTATATTTGTTAGGAAAGCGGTAGACTCCCCCAAAAGGGGGATCCTGCGCAGGAACCGTCCTACATCGCCCGGAGCCGCCGTCCGACGCGGGCGGCGAGGTCGGGGCGACGACGGAGTCGGAATCGCGCAGCCTGCCGACGTGCGCCTTGATCCCGACGAGGGCGTCGGATACCCCATTGACGCGCGAGAGCGCGAACGGGATACATCCGACCGCTCAGGCGAGGAGCGCCGTGCGCCCGTCGGCGAGCACGAGCCGTGCGTCGTCCGGCACCTCGGTGCGGACGTAGGCGAGGGCGATCGTCCCGTCGTCACCGTCGCCGACCGCGCTCGTGATCCGACCGACGTCCTTGCCGTCCAGCGTGAGGGTGCTGTCGTAGGCGACGGGGGCGTCGTCGTCGATGCGAATCATCCGCAGGCGGCGGTTCGGATGACCGCGGTAGTGCAGTCGCGCGACCGGCTCCTGGCCCGGATAGCAGCCCTTCGTGAACGAGATCGCGCGTTCCTCGAGGCCGGCCTCGGCCGGGAGGACGCGCTCGTCGAGCTCCCGCCCGAACAGGGGCGTGCGGGCGTGGATGCGGAGCCGTTCGAGCTCGTCCGCCGCCACGTCTTCGCCGTCGACGTCTGCGTCGAGCACCTCGCAGGCCTCGATCCCGAGCTCGTCGTTCGGCACCGCTCCCGGAAGCTGCGCGCCGAGGACGAGCATCGAGCGGTGCTGCTCGGCCTCGATCGCGCACCGGGCGGCGAAGCGCGCCCGGAGCAGGGCGGTGCGGAGGGTGTCGCCGAGCTCCGGCTCGGTGAGCAGCAGGAAGTCGTCGTCGGCGCGCCGGTAGACGACCATCGGCGCCACGATCCGCGCCTTCGGCGTCAGGAGCAGCGCCTGGCAGGCCTCGCCGGGCGCGAGGGCCTCGACGTCGTTGGAGACCATGCGGTTGAGGTAGGCGGCGGCATCGGGCCCGGTGACGCCGACGAAGGCGCGCGGGCGCGAGGCGCGGCGTAACGTGGCGGTGCTCACCTGCACTACGGTATCGAGGTGTTCAGGAGCACGGCAGAGCGAAAGGTGCAAGAGCTCGGGCTCGACCCCGCGCGCCTGCCGCCCGGGCAGTACCTGACCGAGAAGTGGCCGGTGCTGCACGCGGGCGATGTGCCGTCCTACCCGGCCGATCTGAAGGGCTGGTCGCTGCGGGTCTGGGGTGAGGTCGAGAGCCCGCTCGAGCTCGACTGGGCCGCTTTCTCGGCGCTGCCGACCGAGACGGTCGTGCAGGACATCCACTGCGTGACGCGCTGGAGCCGCTTCGACGCGAGCTTCACGGGTGTGCCGTGGCGGACGATCGCGGAGCTCGTCCGGCCGAGGCCGTCGGCGCACTACGCGATCGCCCACGCCGAGCAGGGGTACACGACGAACGTGCCGGCATCGTTCCTCGGCCGCGACGGCGCGCTCCTCGTCACGCACGCCGACGGCGAGCCCTTGACGCCGGAGCACGGCTGGCCGCTCCGCCTCGTCGTCCCAGGCATGTACTTCTGGAAGAGCGCGAAATGGCTGCGCGGGATCGAGCTCGCGGCGCACGACAGGCCCGGGTTCTGGGAGCGGCTCGGCTATCACAACGACGCCGATCCGTTCGACGAGGAACGGTATGCGTTCTGACACGCAAGATCCCCCTTTTGGGGGAGTAGACCGCCCGGCCGGCTGCCGATGATCTGACTACCCACCCCCCAGTAGTTCCCTCCCCCCCGCGAAACGGCCCTCCTCCCCCCGGGCCGTTTCGCCTTTTCCGGGGTGTCGCGGGGACCGGCAGCGGCCGGCCTTCTCCGGGCAGAGCGCGGTGTTGACGGTTGAGTCACGCCGCCGTCACAGGTATTGTCATCGGTGTAGGGCCTCCCCCCAATGCGGCTCTGGGTCTCCGACCCGGAGAGGGGTACCCGGCCATGCGTGGGTACCGGCCCAGAGCCGCAGTCCCCTCTCGTGCGCTGCCTCCTCAGTCAGGGTCGCACCGTGCGTCGCGTCCCGTCGTGCGCGTGTGCCGTTCGGCCGACGGAGGCGGCGCGGTAGCCTCGCGGTCGACGTCGACCGCGGCCGCCTGGGCGGCGCGCCTGGAGGTGATCGCCCGTCCACGTGAAGGACGGGCGCCGGCTCGGCCCGCACGGCCCGGTGCACGACGACGCGGTTTGGGACCGCCGGCACGAGCACCTCGGCGTGGTCGGCTGGTGCGAGGTCGGGGAGGGCGCCGAGACGGCCTGGCGGCAGGCGATCGGGTTCGTGAGGCCGCGGATCGCTGGCGTCGGATCGACGGCGCTCGAAGCCGCAGAGACCGCGCGGCGGGCGTTCTTGAACGGGACGGCGTATGTGAAGGTGCATATGCAGCGCGACGAGGCCGGGGAGATCCGCGGCCAGGTCGACGTGAAGGCTGGCTGAGCCTCTCGCAGCGCCCCCGGCGCACGGTGCGCCGCCTGCGGCACACCGGAAGATAGGGGGAGCGGATGGGGAATGCTCCCGACGCGCTGCGCGCCGGGCTGGGCCAGGCTGGTGCGCATGACCACCATCGCCTTCTCACCAGTTGCCGCGGCGCTCTCCGCCGCGGGCTTCGTCGGCCGGCTCGTCGAGCTCGGTGACGACGACTACGACGCCGCACGCTCCTGCTGGAACGGCGCGCTCGACCGGCAGCCCGTCGCGATCGCGTACGCCTCGGACGCAGACGACGTCGCCGCCGCCGTCCGCACCTGCCGCGGGCTCGCGCTGCCCTTCACGATCCGTGCCGGCGGCCACTCCGTCGCGGGACGCTCGATCCGCGACGGCGCCCTGTGCATCGACCTCCGCGGGCTCAACGCCATCGCAGTCGACCCGGCCACACGCCTCGTCCGCGTCGGCGGAGGCACTCTGCTCGGCGAGCTCGACGCCGCCACCCAGGCGTACGGCCTCGCAGTGCCCGCGGGCCAGATCTCCCACACCGGGGTCGGCGGGCTCACGCTCGGCGGCGGCATCGGCTGGCTGATGCGCAAGCACGGACTCACGATCGACTCCCTGCGGGCCCTCGACGTCGTGCTCGCCGACGGCTCACGGGTGCGGGCGTCGGAGCATGAGCACCCGGACCTCTTCTGGGCGCTGCGCGGCGGCGGCGACTTCGGCGCCGTCACGACGTTCACGTTCGAGGCCCGCGAGGTCGGCCCCGAAGTGCTCGCGGGTGTCCTTGTCTACCCGTGGGAGCGCGCGCGTTCCGCATTCGTCGCCACGCGCGACCTGATGGCCGCCGCGCCGGAGGAGCTCACGGTCTTCGTCGTCCTCGCCACCGCGCCTCCCGGCGACCCGTTCCCCGCCGAGCTGCACGGCCGGCCGGTCGCCATCGTCGGCGTGGCGTGGTGCGGCGACCCGGACCGTCGGCAGGGCGTACTGCAGCCGCTGCGAGCAGCATGCCCGCCCCTGCTCGACCTGGTCGGCCCGATGCCCTACGTCGGCCTGCAGACGATGCTCGACGCGACCGCGCCCCCCGGCTGGAACTACTACGACAGGCTCCACTACCTGTCCGAGGTGAGCGACGCGGCGATCGACCTCCTCCTCGCCGAGTTCGAGCGTGTCCCCGAGCCGGAGGCGCACGTGATCACCTCGTGGCTGGGCGGGGCGATCGACCGGGTCGCTCCCGGCGAGACCGCGTTCGGGCACCGCTCCGCGCGGGCGCTCTCGTGGCTGATCGGCAGCTCGGGCGAGCGGCCGCTGGAGCCGGTCACGGCCTGGGTGCGCGCCCTCTGGAAGGAGCTCGAGCCGTACTCGACGGGAGGGGTGTACGTCAACGCTCTCGACGCGGAACGGTCCGTCCGCGAAGCGTACGCCGACGACGTCTGGTTGCGCCTCGTGGACGTCAAGCGGCGCTACGACCCCGACGGCGCGTTTGCCGGGAGCGGCATCCGTTAATGGCCGTAACCCTCGCGTACGGCGTGCGCAGCGGCCTCCGCGCGGCTGCGCACGCCGAGCTTCGCGAGGACGCGGCTGACATGATGCTCGGCCGTCTTCTGCGAGATGACGAGCCGGCGCGCGATCTCCGCGTTCGACAGCCCCTCCGCGATCAGCTGCAGGACCTCGCGCTCGCGGGCGGTCAGGCTGCCGCGGTCGACCCGCACGGTCGAGCGCCCGGCCACTCCCAGGTGGCGCAGCACCGATGCGGCCTCGTCGGCGTCGGCCTTCGCGCCGAGCGCCTCGAACGCGTCCCGGGCGCGGCGGGCCTCGTCGAC
>VGCB01000160.1 GCA_016870235.1 Actinomycetota bacterium
CGGCCCCGCCGGCGGCATCGACCACGCATGGAGGTTCGTGGCGCAGATCCCGCAGCCGGCGACGCGGAGGAGCACGTCCCGCGGCCCGAGCTCCGGCAGCTCCGTCTCGCCGACGACGAGCCGGCCCGGGGCCTCGAGCCTCGCCGCCCGCACGCGCCGAGGCCCGTCGCTCACAGGTTCTGGCCGTAGACGAGCCAGCCGCCGTCGACCGGGAGCGTGACGCCGTTGACGAACTCGGCCTCGTCGGAGACGAGGTAGGCGACGGCGCGCGCCACCTCGACCGGCCGGCCGAGGCGGCCGGACGGGCTCCGCGCCTCGAGCGCTGCGCGGTCGACGGCGCCGCGCTCGATCAGGTCGGCGACGAGGTCGGTCTCGAAGTAGCCGGGCGCCACGGCGTTGACTCGGATCGCCGGCGCCCACTCGGCGGCAAGCACCTTCGTCATCGCGATCAACCCGGCTTTCGCTGCGACGTACGAGACGCGGCGCGGCGGCGTCGTGATCGCGGCCACCGACGCGATGTTGACGATCGCGCCCCGGCCCTCCGCGAGCATCGACCTCGCTGCGTGCTGGCAGAGGAGGAAGGGCCCCGTCAGGTTGAGGTCGACGATCCGTTGCCAGTCGGCGAGCGCGAGCTCCTCGGCGGGGCCGGCGACGCTCGCGCCGGCGTTGTTGACGAGAACGTCGATCCGGCCGTGACGCTCGAGCGTCCCCTCGATCAGGCGCGCGCAGCCCTCGGGCGTCGCCACGTCGGCCGCGATGCCGACGGCGCCGTGGCCGATCCCTGCGGCCGCGTTCGAGACCGCCTCCTCCGCCCGGGCGTTGACGACGACCCGGGCTCCCTCGGCCGCCAGGAGCTCGGCGATCGCGCGGCCGATCCCCCGGGTCGACCCGGTGACGACCGCGACGCGGTCCTGCAGCCGGCCCACGTGTGGCATCGCGCTCTTCTACCAGAGCCGGCACGCCTTCTCCGCCCGAGGCGTGCGTCGCCTCGGGCAGACTCCGACGGATGCAGCAGGAACGTGAGCAGCGGGCCGGCGCGCCGCGCGGACGGCGGCGCCGGCGGGACGAGGTCCTGCAGGTGGCCGCCGAGCTCTTCGCCGAGAAGGGCTTCGAGGGCACCTCGACGACCGACATCGCGGACGCGCTCGGGATCAAGGGCGGCAGCATCTACTACTACATCGAGTCGAAGGAGGCGCTTCTCTTCGAGCTGATGGAGGACATCTACGGCCTCCTCCTGGGGGCGCTACGGGAGATCCTCGAGAGCGACGCCGAGACGCTCGACAAGCTCGCGCGGCTCATCGACCTCCACGTGGTCGGGATGGCCGAGCACCGCCATCGCGGTGCCCTGATCCTCAACGAGACGCGCTCGCTGAGCGCCGAGCACCGCGCCGTCGTCGACCGGTACGCGACCGCGTACGAAGACGGCCTCGCCGGGGTGATCGCGCAGGGGCAGCGCGAAGGCGTGATCGACCCGGAGCTCGACGCGAAGCTCGTGACGAAGGCGCTGCTCGGCGCGGGCAACTGGATCAACCGCTGGTACCGCGAGGGCGGAACGTGGTCGCCCGGCGACCTCGCGAGCCAGTACGCCCGCATCTTCCTCGCAGGCCTGGCGCCCACCGAGCTTGACCGCCTCCGCCCGATCCGCTAAATTCTAAAGGTCGTTAGAATTCGGAGTCGCGGCGTGCACCGCGGCCGTGGCCGGCAGAGCGAGGAGCAACGATGAAGCTGATCTTCGGCGGGAACGTGAAGCGGACGTTCTGCACGCTGTGTCCCCAGCACTGCGGGATGCTGATCCAGGTCGAGGACGGCCGTCCGGTCCGCTTCGACGGCGACCGCGAGAACCCCGTCGCGAAGGGCAAGCTCTGCATCAAGGGCACCGCGTGCATCGAGCTGCACGAGCACCCGGACCGCGTCAACCACCCGCTCAAGCGCGTCGGCCCGCGCGGGTCGAACCAGTGGGAGCGCATCTCGTGGGAGCAGGCGCTCGACGAGATCGCCGCCAGCCTCGCCTCGATTCGCGACCGCGAGGGCCCGGAGGCACTCGCTACCCTCGGCGGCACGCACAAGAGCCCGGGCGACTGGTCGAGCTGGCGCTTCGCGTGCCAGTTCGGGTCGCCGAACTTCGTCAGCCAGGGCCGCAACTGCGGCGTCGGCGAGTTCGTCACCGAGACGTCGGTCTACGGCTGGGACACGATCTACCAGGCGCCGCATCCCGGCGTCACCAACTGCGTCGTCATCTGGGGGTCGAACCCGGCCGAGTCCTCGCCGCCCTCGTGGGAGCGGCTGAAGGAGTGCCAGAAGCAAGGCGCGAAGCTGATCGTGATCGACCCGCGCGTGACGAAGACCGCGGCGCGCGCCGACCTGCACCTCCCCGTCCGGCCGAGGACCGACGGCGCGCTCGCCCTCGGCCTCGTCCACGTGCTGATCGCGGAGGAGCTCTACGACAAGGAGTTCGTCGAGAGGTGGTGCCTCGGCTTCGACCAGGTGCGGGAGATCGCGGCGGAGTGGACGCCCGAGCGCACCTGCGAGGTGACCGGCGTCGACGCCGAGCTGATCGTCGCCGCAGCGCGCATGTACGCGGAGAACCGCCCGGGGCGGATCGCGTTCGGCGTCGCCCCGACGCAGCTCGGCGAGGGCGCGGCGCGCTCGGCGCTCCTCGGCCGGGCGATCTTGCGCGCGATCAGCGGCAACCTGGACGTGCCCGGCGGCGAGCCGCTCGGCAACCCGTACGACGAGTCGCAGTACGCCTGGTACGAGAACATCGGCTTCGACCGGCTCGTCGACCATCCGCTCCGCACGCGCGAGAGCGTCAACGCCGCCGACACGCCGCTCGTCTCGATCTCCGGCTACAAGGCGTTCCGCGAGGCGGCGGCGCCGATCTACCCGAAGGGCCATCCGGGCTCCGCCTACCTCCTGTTCGCGAGCCAGCCGGCGATCTACCGCGCCGTCGTCGAGCAGGATCCGTACCCGATCCGCGCGATCATCGTCCAGGGCGGCGAGCCGCTGCTGACGATGGGCGGCGCCAAGATGGCGCACAGGGCATTCACGAGCGACAACCTCGAGACGCTCGTCGTCATGGACTACTGGCTGACGCCGACGGCGCAGCTCGCCGACTACGTCCTCCCGGCCGCCGACTTCCTCGAGCGCGCTGACATCAGCTCCCACTGGGGGATCGGCAACTTCTTCGTCGTCGGGCAGAAGTCCGTCGAGCCGCTGCACGAGCGGCGGAACGACTACGAGCTGTGGGCGGGCCTCGGCCGTCGCCTGCTCGACCCCGCCGAGTGGCCGGAGACCCTCGAGGAGATGCTCGACCGCTTCCTCGCGCCCTCCGGGAAGACGTTCGAGGAGTGGGCCGACGGCCCGAAGAACCACCACTTCCCGCGGCCGCGCTGGAAGAAGTACGAGGAGCAGGGCTTCGCGACGCCCTCGGGCAAGGTCGAGCTCGTGCCGAGCATGTTCGAGCGCTTCGGCGAGAACCCGTCGCCCGTCTACACCGGGCCTCCGTACTCGGCGCCCGACGCCGACGTCGACGAGTACCCGCTGCAGATGATCCCGGGCAGCCGCTTCCGCGAGCTCACCGCCTCGAACCTGCGGCAGAGCGCGCGCCTGAAGAAGATCCACCCAGAGCCGATCATGGACATCCACCCGGAGACGGCGGGACGGCTCGGGATCGGCGACGGCGACTGGGTCCTGATCGAGCGGCCCGAGGGCGCGATCCGCCAGAAGGCACGGCTCTTCGAGGGGATCCGCGTCGACACCGTGCACCCCGACGGGTACTGGTGGGAGCCGGGCACCCAGGCGGGCGAGCCGAGCCTGTCCGGTGTCTGGACGAGCAACGCGAACGCGATCACGCCGTCCGAGCCGGCCTTCTCGAGCTTCGCGGGCGATCAACCCCTGCGCGGCTCGCGCTGCCGGGTGCGGCTCGCTAGTTGACGGCCCCGCTTGGGTAGGGCTGGGGCGCGGTTCGATCGATTCGTTTCCTGAAGCCGGAGGAACTCCGTTCCCCTAGGGAACCCCTCCTGCTCTCGGGTCGTGTATCTGCTTTTCCGCGTCTGGCTTCAGCCAGACGCGAACCGTCCCTGAGCGCGCCGGGGCCCGGACGAAGCCCGCCGCCGTCCGGGCGGTCAGCCCAGCTTGCGCTTCTGCACCTTGCCCATCTCGTTCCGGGGCAGCTCGGTCAGGAAGTGGACGACGCGCGGTCGCTTGTGCGGGGTCAGCAGGCGGGCCACGTGATCGGCGAGCTCGCCCGCCTCGACCTCGACACCCTCGGCCGGCACGACCCACGCGACGATCCGCTCGCCGAGGTCGTCGTCCGGCTCCGCCGTCACCGCCGCCTCGGCCACCGCCGGATGCTCGAGCAGCGCGCCCTCGACCTCGCCGGCGCCGACCTTGTAGCCGCCGGTCTTGATCAGGTCGGTCGCCTTCCGGCCGACGATGCGGATGAACCCGTCCTCGGACCGCGTGGCGAGGTCGCCCGTGCGGAACCAGCCGTCTCGCATCGCCTCGGCCGTCGCGTCGGCCCGGTTCAGGTAGCCGAGGAAGACGTTCGGCCCGCGCACCTCGACCTCGCCGATCGTGGCGTCGTCCCGGGCGTCGAGCTCGATCCCGTCGTCGTCGACGAGCCGCAGCTCGACCCCCGTCAGCGGCGGCCCGACCGTGCCGGGGCGCGGGTCGCCGTCGACCCGGATCGAGCAGTTCATCAGGGTCTCCGAGAGTCCGTAGCGCTCGACCACGCGCCGCCCGGTCGCCTGCGCCATGCGCTCGTGCTCGCGCGCCGGAAGCGCCGCCGACCCCGAGACGAGGAGCCGCGCACCGTGCAGGGCCGCGGCGACGGCCGGGTCTGTCTCCGCCGCCGTCGCGAGCCGGTTCACCATCGTCGGCACCGAGAAGAGCATCGTGCCGCCGTCCTCGAGCGCCGCCGCGATCGACTCCGGCGAGAAACGGCCGACGTGGTGGACGGCGCCTCCGCGCCGCAGCGGGCCGAGCGTCCCCAGCACCAGCCCGTGCGCGTGGAAGAGCGGCAGCGCGTGGACGACGACGTCGGCGTCGGTCCAGGCCCACGCGTCCGCGAGCGCGTCGAGGTTGCTCGCGATCGCGCGGACCGGGAGCACCGCGCCCTTCGGCGGCCCGGTCGTGCCCGAGGTGTAGAGGACGATCGCCGGCGCCCCCTCGCCGGGTGCCGCCGGCAGGTCCGCAGTCGCGGTGACGCCGCCCGTGGCAACGTCGACGCGCGGCACCCGGTCGAGCGCGGGTGCCAGCGCCGCGCCCGGCCGCGCGAGCAGGGCACCGGGAGCGCTGTCCGAGACGACGTGCCCGAGCTCGAGCTCCCCGGCCTTCGGGTTGACCGGGACGACGGGGACGCCGGCGAGGAGCGCGCCGACGACCGCGACCGCGGTCTCCAGCTCCGGCTCCGCCCAGACGGCGACCCGCTCGAGACCCGCGACGGCAGCAGCGACAGCGAGCGCGGCCGCGCGCAGCTCGGCGTAGTCGAGCTCGCGTCCGTCGACCCGCACGGCCACCTTCGCGGGTGGATCGGCGAGCGCCGGGAAGAGCATGGGGCGAGCCTATCGCGGGCGGCGCGCTATGGTCGCGCGATGACCTCGGGACGCGACGACCGCATCCTCCTCGACGTCGCCGACGGGCTCGCCACCGTCACGCTGAACCGACCCGAGCGGCTGAACGCGATCGACGACGCGTGCTTCCGGATCCTCGCCGATCTCGCCGACGAGCTCGCGGCGCGCGACGACGTCCGGGCCGTCGTCCTCACCGGCGCGGGTCGGGCGTTCTGCGCGGGGGCCGACCTCTCCGCGTTCGCGGCCGAGGTCGACTTCGACGACGCGCACATGGTGCGCGATCGGCTCCGCCGGGTTGGCGCCGTGGTCGAGAAGTGGGTCAACCTCGACAAGCCGACGCTCGCCGCCGTCAACGGGCTCGCCCTCGGCGGCGGCTGCAATCTCGCGCTCACGTGCGACCTGGTGCTGATGCGCGAGGACGCCACGATCGGCCAGACCTACGTGCAGCGCGGACTCGTCATGGACATGGGCGGCACGTACTTCCTCCCGCGGCTCGTCGGCCGGGCGCTCGCGAACGAGATCGCCCTCTTCGGCGAGCCGCTGACGGCGGAGCACGCCGCCCGGATCGGGCTCGTCAACCGGAGCGTCCCGGTCGAGGACTGGGAGGCGACCGTCGGTGACTGGGGCCGGCGCCTCGCCCGAGGGGCGGGTCGGGCGCAGCGGCTGATCAAGACGGGCCTGCTCGCGTCGCCCCACGCCGACCTCCACACGATGCTCGAGTGGGAGGCGAACGCGATCGCGCTGATCTTCCAGACAGCGGACCTGCGCGAGGCGTTCGCCGCGTTCGCGGAGAAGCGCGACCCGGTGTTCCGCGGGCGCTGACCGGCGCGCCGACCAGAATGGGCCGGGATGCTCGAGGCCGTCGCGCGCTCGTTCACGCTCAAGCTCGTCGGCCTCGCCCTCTTCCTCGTGCTCGCGTTCACGGCGGTCGGCCTCGCCGTCTACTGGCCGCGCGACCCGGTGGCGCCGGCGGCGTCGCTCCGTGCGACGCA
>VGCB01000161.1 GCA_016870235.1 Actinomycetota bacterium
CGGCGATCGTGTCCACGTTCTCGAAGCCGAGTAGCCCGTCGCCGACCCCGTGGACGAAGACGAGCAGCAGCAGGCCGTACGCGGCCCCGACGGAGAGCAGGTTGAGCCCGATCGCGACGATCGGCATCACGAGCGATCGGAAGGCGACGAGCAGGAGGACGAAGCTGAGCGCGAGGACGAAGACGAAGACGATCGGCAGCCAGTCGGAGGTGAGCGCCTGGTAGTCGATCACCTCCGCCGTCGTGCCGGTGACGAAGCCCTCGAGCCCGGCCGGCTCCGCGATCTCGGGGACGACGGTCGCGCGCAGGCGCTTGACGGCGTCGACGGCGACCCCCTCGCGGCTGTCGCCGGCGACGAAGGCGGAGACGAGCGCCGCCTCCCCGTCCTCGGCGAGCCGGGCCTCGGCGCGGGAGAAGGCCGGGTCGCGCTCGATCGTCGCGCGCAGCCGCTCGACGGCCGCCACTGCGGTCGGTGTGGTCACCCGGCCGGAGAGCACGATCTGCACCTGGTCGATCGTCCCGGCCCCGAACTCCCGCTCGAGGATCTCGAAGCCCTGCTTCGAGGCGAGCCGGTCGGGGAACGCACGGACGCCCGCCTGTCCGGTCGGGAAGTCGAGGATCGGGGCGGCGAGCGCGACGAGCGCTGCGATCGAGAGCGCGGCGCTGACGAGCGGCGCCCGCATCACGGCGGCGACGACGCGCGACCAGAGCCGGCCCTCCGTCCCCGCGCTCCGCTCGATCCGCCGCCCGAGCCACGGCAGCCTGAGTGCGTTGACGCGGTCGCCGAGGAGGGCGAGGATCGCAGGCAGGAGCGTGAGCGAGGCGACGACCGAGACGATCCCGACGAGGATGGCGCCCGTGGCGAGGCTCCGCAGGATCGTGTCGGGGACGATGACCATCCCGATCATCGCCAGCACGAACGCAGTGCCGCTGAAGAGCACGGCGCGGTTGGCGGTGCGGCCGGCGATCTCGATCGCATCGGGCACAGGCCTGCCCCCGTTCCGCTCCTCGCGGAACCGGCTGACGACGAAGAGCGCGTAGTCGATTCCGAGGGCGAGCCCCATGCCCGAGAGCATGTTGACGACGAAGAACGAGAGCTCGAACGCCTGGCCGAGGATCGCCGTCAGGGCGAGCGCGACGACGATCGAGACGAGCGCGGTCACGACCGGGATCAGGCCGGCGACGAGCGACCCGAAGACGAGGAGCAGCACGATCAGCGCGGCCGGCAGCCCGAACTGCAGCTCGCCCTTCTTGAGGTCATCCTGGGACAGCTTCTCGAAGTCGTGGTCGACGATACGGTCGCCGGTGATCGCCGTCTCGAAGCCGTCGCCCTCGGCTTGCTCGACGAGCGCGATGACGTCGTCGACCGCACTGCCGCTCCGGATCCCGACGGGCACCAGCACGGTGTCGCGATCGGCGGATACGAGCCGGGGGTCGCCCGCCGAGATCGGGTCGACGATCGTGGGGACGTCGCCGCTCTCGCGGAGGTCGCGGACGAGCGCCTCGACCTTCTCACGGAAGGCTGGCTCCTCGAACCGGCGGCCGGGGGCGCTGATCGCGATCACCTCGGTCGGCTGCGGGGTGTCCGGCACGAGGTGCTCTTCGATCACGTCGTAGCCGCGATACGACTCCGGGTCGTTCGTCATCCGGCCCTCGGTCGTGAGGGCCGAGCCGAGGAGGAGCGCGATCAGCGCGACCGCGACGACGACGGCCAGGCCCCAGAGGCCGAGCGTCCGCTTCGGGTGGGCGACGGCCGCGCGGGCCAGCCTGCCGGTGAGATCTCTCATCGCCTTCTCCTCCTCTCGATCGGATACGCCGCTGCTTCGGCACCGTTCCCGTCTACGCGGCCTCGGTCGCGGGCTCGAGCCGCTGCACGGCTGCGCCGGGGCGCTTCCTCCCCGGGATCAGGAAGGCCGCGAGCGCACCAACGGCGACCACCGCGCCGCCGGCGACGACCGCCGGTCGCCGAGGGCGGCGCCGGTGAGGAGCAGGACGGCGAAGGTCAGCGTGTAGGCGTTGACCGTCCACTCGAGGTCCTCGAGCGACGCGTTAAGATCCGTGCGGAGGACGGGGATCGCGGTCTTCACGACGAGGTTGTCGAGCGTGACCATGAACAGGGCGAGCGAGGTGATCACGAAGGCCCAGGCGGTCGAGCGCTTGGTTGTCATCTCGGCCCTCCTTTCCTTGACTTGTGAGTAATCACTTACTTTTGGACGTGAAGACGTCGGCGACCGCAAGACGACGCCGGTCCCTACGATCCTGCGAGGCCGATGCCGAGCTTCTTCTCGGCGGAGTCGCCGATGCAGCCCACGAGCATGCGGTGCGACCAGGGCTCGGGGTGGGCCCAGAGGTCCATGCACGCGACGACGTTGAGGAGCTTGCCGCACGCGAACCAGTTCGAGACCTCCTCGACCGGGGCGCCCGACCGGGCCTCGACGAACTCGAAGAGGCGCCGGTAGCTCGTCCGCATCACCTGCCGGACATCGGGGTCGCCGCACGCCGCGTACGCCTGCATCTGGCAGAGCAGGCGGTCGCGGTCGCTCAGCACCATCGCGATGTACGCCTCGCCCATCCGCTCGAGGGCCTCCGCGCCGTGCAGCCCCTCGGACGATCTCCGGAAGCCGTCGAGGGTGTCGTCCATGCACCGCTCGACGACGGCGAGGAAGAGCGCCTTCTTCGTCCCGAAGAGGCGAAAGAGGTACGGCTGGGAGATGCCGGCGCGGCTCGCGATCTCCTCGGTCGAGGTGCCGTGGAGGCCGCCCGCGGCGAAGGCGGAGAGGGCGGCGGCGAGGACTGCCTCGCGCCGTTCCTCGGCGGAGAGCCTGGCTGTGGCGACCGCGTTCATAGTAAGTGAGTATTCACTCTCAACGACATCTTGTCAAGGGCGCCTGCAGACGTGTAGCGTCGAACGACCAAAGACCGACCAGTGGAGGAGCCTCGTGGCCGACTCGAGCAACCAGATCGACTTCTTCGACCCGGCGATCCAGGACTGCCCCTACGACGCGTACCGCTACATGCGCGACGAGGAGCCGGTCTGGTTCGACAAGGCGACGGGGATGTACAACATCACCCGGTACGACGACATCCGGGCGATTCTCCTCGACACCGAGCGCTTCTCGAACGCGGTCGGCCAGGGCGCGAACAACTCGGGCAAGGCGCTGAAGCCGGCCGACCCGGAGGAGGCGCGCAAGCAGGCGGAGATCGCCGAGCTCGCGCAGCAGATGACCGCGCTCTACGAGGAGAAGGGCTGGGTGCCCGCGCCGAGCCTCGACGCGCGCGACGACCCGAACCACATCCAGCTCCGCCGCCTCTTCGACTTCGCGTTCCGGCCGGCCGCGATCCGCGACATCGACCCCTTCGTCGAGGAGCTCGCGTACGGCCTGTTCGACAACTTCATCGACCGGGGCGAGTGCGAGTGGGTCGCGGACTACGCCGTGCCGCTGCCGCTCTACATCATCGGCCGTCAGATGGGCGTGCCCGACGATGACCTGCCGCAGATCAAGATCTGGACGGACGCCTGGATCAAGCGCATGGGGCTGATGCAGACGCCGGAGGAGATGCGCTGGTCGGTCGAGATGGAGATCGAGGGCCAGCACTACTTCCAGAAGCGGTTCGAGAAGCTCCGCAAGCAGCCGGACGAGTCGCTGCTGTCGATCCTCGTCAACCGGGAGATCCCCGAGTGGGGCCGCCCGATGACCGACAACGAGCTCCACGCGGAGATGTTCGCCGACACGTTCGTCGGCGGCTCGGAGACGACGACGAACGCGCTCGCCGAGGGCATCGTCATGCTGGTCAACAACCCGAACGTCTGGGACAAGCTCAAGTCCGATCCGGTCCGCTTCATCGAGCCCTTCTGCGAGGAGGTGCTGCGGCTCGAGTCACCCGTGCAGGGGCTGATGCGGAACACGACGTGCGATGTCGAGCTCCACGGCGTCACGATCCCCGAGGGCGCCGTCGTCATGCTCCGCTTCGCCTCGGGCAACCGCGACGAGCGGTTCTACGGCGAGGCGGTCGAGGAGATCGACCTCGAGCGCAAGCACCCGCGCCGCCACCTCGCCTTCGGCGTCGGCTCGCACCACTGCCTCGGGGCGCCTCTTGCCCGCCGCGAGCTCTACTACGGCTTCAAGGCGCTCGTCGACCGCGTCGAGGAGGTCTGGTTCCTCGACGGCAAGAACGACTTCCACCACCACCAGAACTTCTTCATGCGCGCGCTCCAGGAGGTGCAGGTCGGCTTCAAGCCGATCGCGAGCTGGGAGAAGTCGGTGGCGCTACGCTCGGAGGACACGCGGGAGTAGCGGCGCCCGACTCCCGCGTTCGGCTTCAGCCGGACGCGTCCGTCCGCCGCCTGCCTACACGTATCGCCGCAGCGCCGTGGCCACCCGCTCGACCTCGTCCTCGGTGATCGTCGCCGAGAACGGCAGCGCGAGCGCGCGCTCGTACGCGCGGTCGGCGCCCGGGAAGCGGCCGCGGTCGCGGTAGGCGGAGAGGCGGTGGAGCGCGTAGGTGCCGACCTGCGCCTCGATCCCCTCCGCACGGAGCCCCTCGAGGGCCTCGTCGCGGCGGTCGAGCTGGATCACGTACGCCTGCCAACCGTGGGTGTCGCTCTCGGCAGCCGACGGGGTGAGGGCGAGGTGCTCGAGCCGCTCCGTGTACCACCCGGCGACGCGCGCTCGCCCCGCGTGGAGCTGGTCGAGCCGCTCGACCTGCGGGATCCCGATCGCGCAGAGAAGGTCGGGCAGCCGGTAGTTGAGGCCGGGCGCGGGGATGTCGAACCCGCCACCCGGCGCGATCCCGTGGTGGCGCAGTCGACGGACCGCGGCGTCGATCTCCGCCTCGTCGGTGAGGACGGCGCCACCCTCGCCCGTCGTCACGATCTTCCGGGGATGGAACGAGAGGCACGCGGCGAGCCCGAGCGAGCCACAGGGGACGTCGCGGTACCGGGCGCCGAGTGCGCCGGCTGCGTCCTCGATCAGCAGGACGCGGTCGGGAACCGCGCTCTGCAGCGCCTCCCAGGCGACGGGCCGGCCGAAGAGATGGACGGCGAGCACCGCCTTCGTCCGCGCCGTCACCGCCTCCGCGACGCAGGCAGGGTCGACGTCGAACGTGTCGGGGTCGACGTCGGCGAGGACGGCGCGGCCGCCGCACAGCTCGACCGCGTTGGCAGTCGCGGGGAAGGTGTACGCCGGCACGATCACCTCGTCTCCCGGGCCGATCCCGACGGCGAGCAGGGCCAGGTGGATGGCCGCCGTGCCCGACGAGACCGCGGCGGCATGGGCGGTTCCGCACGCCCGCGCGAGCGCCTCCTCGAAGGCGGCGACCCGCGGCCCCATCGTCAGCATCCCGTCGGCGACGACCTCGGCGAGAGCCGCGAGCTCCGCCTCGCCGACGTCGGGCCTGGCGAGTCGGATCCGGTCGTCGGCGCGGCCGCTCACGCGCGGGCGGAGACCCGTGTCCGGTACCAGGCGATCGTGCGCTCGAGGCCCTCGTCGAGGTCGACCTTCGCCTCGAAGCCGATCAGCGTGCGCGCCTTCTCGACGTTGGGGATCCGGAGCTCGACGTCGGTGTACGTGAGCGGCTCGTAGACGATCTCGCCCGGGCACGCGGTGAGGCGCTTGACGCGACCGGCGAGGTCGTAGATCGTGACCGCCGAGCGCGCGTTGCCGATATTGAAGCTCTCGCCGACGGCGCCCGGATGCTCGAGGCAGAGGAGCAGCGCCTCGACCATGTCCTCGACGAAGCACCACGCGCGGATCTGCGAGCCGTCGCCGTGGATCGTCAGGTCGCGCCCCGCGAGCGCCGCCTCGATGAACGCGCGGATGGCGCCGCCCCCGATCTGGCCGGGCCCGTAGACGTTGAAGGGCCGCACGCTGACCGTCGGCAAGCCGAGCTCGGCATAGTAGGCGTGCGCCATGTGCTCGCCGGCGAGCTTGGAGACCGCGTACGTCCAGCGGGCCTCGCCGACGCTGCCGATCGTGGTCACGCTCGCCTCGTGCACGTTGAACGCCTGCTGGCCGAAGACCTCGCTCGTCGAGAACTCGATCAGCCGCTCGAGCCCGGGGCCGGCGGCGAGCCCGGCCTCGAGAGCGTGGTACGTCCCGATCGTGTTCACGCGCATCGTCTGCACCGGGTTCGCGAGCACGGTGTCGACGCCCGCGATCCCGGCCGCGTGGACGATGTGCGTGCAGCCCTCGGCGAGCGCTTCGAGGCGCGGCAGGTCGAGGACGTCGCACTCCTCGAGCCGGAAGTTGGGATGGCTCGCGAGGTCGGTCCCGGAGAGGGCGTCGCGGTGGAGGTTGTCGGCGGCGATCACCTCGTTCGCGTCGACGAGGCGACGCGCCAGCGTGGTGCCGATGAACCCGGCCCCACCCGTGATCAGGATCCGCTTGCCGGAGAGCGCCACGACGCGAGTGTAGTGTTGCCGCCGGGCTGTGTTTGTTGCCGAGCTCTCTCGCGTCTGCTGAGTGAGGGACCGACGTAGCAGACGCGAGAGAGCCCGGATCCTGAAGCCGGGAACCTGCGGTTCCCTGGGACCCCTCCCTTGCG
>VGCB01000162.1 GCA_016870235.1 Actinomycetota bacterium
GCCGACGTTGCTGCGGCGGCGGTCGTTGAGCGCGACGAGCGTGGCGGCGACGCCGACGACGGCGAGGATGATCTGCGTCAGCGCGGCGATGCGGTCGCGGGTCATCGACTCCGCGATCAGCAGCTTCGCCTCGGGCGACCGCTCGTAGAGGGCGCCGGCGAGCACGCCCGAGGCGACGAAGCCCGCGATCGCGTAGAGGCCGACGACGCCTCGTACCGCCGCCCGCGGCACGAGCACGGACGAGAGGAGGCAGAGGCACGAGGCGACGAGCAGCGCGAGCACCGGCGACAGCGCCAGCCAGTCGACCTTCGGCGTCGAGATCGTGGCGGCGACGATCATGGCTCCACCGCCTCGATCGTCTCCTGCGGCCGGTCGCCGGGGAACGAGTTGCCGCTGATCCCGGCCGGCCACACGGAGAGGGCGACGAGCAGCGCCACGAGCGGCGCCACGAGGCCGATCTCGCTCCAGCTGAGGTCGCCGCCGTCGCCGCGCCCCGCGGAGCCGCGCTCGCGGTGGAGCAGGGCGGAGATCAGGCGCAGCGCGTAGAGCGCGGCGAGCACGATCGCGAGCGCGCCGACGGCGGCGTAGCCCCACCCGCGGTCGAACGCGCCGGCGAGGATCGCGAACTCACCGGCGAAGTTCGACGAGCCCGGCACGGCGAGCGTGAACATCCCCACCACCATCACGAGCGTTGCCAGCGCGGGCCTCCCGCGAGCCATGCCGCCGAGCGCCGCGAGCTCACCGGTGCCGGTCCGGCGCTCGATCATCGCGGCGAGGAGGAAGAGCGCCGCGGAGACGAGGCCGTGGCTGACCGAGTGGAGGACGGCGCCGTCGAGGCCGAGGTCGTTCGCCGCGAAGACCCCGAGCGTGATCAGCCCCATCTGCCCCATCGACGAGTACGCGATGACGCCGCGCGCGTCCGGCTGCCGGAAGGCGAGCACGGAGCCGTACACGAGCGTCAGCGAGGCGACGACGAGCACGAAGCCGCGCAGATCGGCGACGGGCTCCGGGAAGTGGCGCAGGACGATCCAGATCATCCCGTACACCGCCGCCTTGGAGACGACGCCGGAGAGGAGCGCGGCGACCTCGTGCGTCGACTCGGTGTACGCGGATCGCAGCCAGCCGTGGAAGGGCAGGAGCGGCGCCTTGACGGCGAACGCGGCGAGGAAGCCGAGCATCACGAGCGTGTTGTCGCTCGTGCCCGCGTCGAGCAGGTCGAACGTGCCCTGCGTGACGCCGAAGGCGACGACGGCCGCGAGCATCAGCAGCGAGCCGGCCATCGTGTAGATGACGAACGTGATCGTCGCCTTGACCCGCCCGGGGCCGCCCCACACGCCGACGAGCACGTAGATCGGGATCAGCATCGCCTCGAAGAACGCGTAGAAGACGAGGAGATCCTGCGACGAGAAGACGCCGACGAGCGAGCCGACGAGGAAGAGCATGAGCCCGTAGTAGGCGCGCGGCCGCTCGCGTCCCGCCCAGATGCCATAGGCGATCGCGGCCGTGCCGACGACGATCGTCAGCCCGATCAGCCACAGCGAGAAGCCGAAGAGCCCGACGTGGAAGGAGATGCCGAGGTCGTCGAACCAGCTCCACTGCGTCTCGTACTGGATCTCCTCGGAGGCGAAGTCGAAGCCATACGCGGCGCCCGCGAAGGCACCGATCAGCCCGCACATGACGACGAACGCGAGCAGGCCCGTGTCGAGCCCGAACCAGCGCCGCACGACCTCGGGGATCGGCGCGAGCCACACGAGGAGCGCACCGACGAGCGGGATCAGGATCAGCGCCGTCGTCATCCCGGGATCACCGAAGCGGTCGTCATCAGCGGACCACCAGGAAGACGACGCCGAGGACGACGACCGACGCCGCGATCGCGAACGCGTAGCTCCGGAGCAGGCCGGTCTGGACGCGGCCCGCGAGCGTGGAGGCCTCCTGGGCGCCCGTGCCGATCCGGTCGAGCGAGCCCTGGACGACCGGCCTCTCGAAGGCGTCGCGGATCGTGGCCGACGCCGCTTGCAGCGGCCGCTCGAAGAGGGCCGCGTAGAGCTCGTCGACGTAGAGCTTCCTGCTGAGCACGGTGAACGCCGTCCCCTCGGGCACGATCTCGCGTCCGCCGTCGAACGCGCGCTTCGCGATCAGATAGCCGGCGAGGCCGAGGGCGACGGCGATCGCGCTCGTGATGTACTCCTCGGCCACGCTCGCCTCGACGAGCGCCTCCGCGGTCTCGTCGATCCAGTGCGTGAACGGGTGCCAGGCGCCGGCGACGTTGAGGAGGCCGCCGACGACCGAGAGCGCAGCGAGGATGCCGACCGGCCAGAGCATCGACCCGGGGCCCTCGCCCGCGTGCGCGTGGCGATCGTGCGCGCCGCCGTGCTCCGGCCCGTGCTCGTGGACGTGGCCGTGGCCGGAGTGCGCCACCACGTGCTCGGAGGGCGGGCCGTGGAAGACGCGGTAGTAGAGCCGGAACGAGTAGGCGCCGGTCAGGAGCGCGCCCGCGAGCCCGCCGACGTACAGCACCCAGCCGAGGCCGCCGCCGGTCGCGAGCGCCGAGGCGAGCACGGCGTCCTTCGACCAGAACCCGGCGAGCGGCGGGATCCCGACGAGCGCGAGCGTCCCGATCAGGAACACGGCGTGCGTGTACGGCATCAGCCGTCGCAGCCCGCCCATCCGGCGGATGTCCTGCTCGCCGTCGAGGTGGTGGATGACCACGCCGGCCGCGAGGAAGAGGAGCGCCTTGAAGAACGCGTGAGTGACGAGGTGGAACATCGCGAACCCGTAGGCGCCGATGCCGGCGGCGACGAACATGTAGCCGATCTGCGACATCGTCGAGTACGCGATCACCCGCTTGATGTCGTGCTGGGCGAGCCCGATCAGCCCCGCCACGAGGAGTGTCACGAGCCCGAGGATCGCAGCCGTGTGCTGGATCGAGGGCGCCGCCTCGAAGATCGGGTGCACGCGGCAGATCAGGTAGACGCCGGCGGTGACCATCGTCGCCGCGTGGATCAGGGCGCTGACGGGCGTCGGGCCCTCCATCGCGTCGGGAAGCCAGGTGTGGAACGGGATCTGCGCCGACTTCGCGACGGCGCCGCCGAGCAGGCCGAGGGCGATGAGGCCGGCGACGGTCGAGGTCAGCTCGCCGTTCTCGGCCGCATCGAACGCGGTCGTGAAGTCGACGGTTCCGGTCTTGGCGATCAGCAGGAAGAGGCCCATCGCGAAGAGCGCGTCGCCGACCGCGTTGATCACGAACGCCTTCTTGGCGGCCGCGATCGCGTCGGGCCGCCGGTGGTAGAAGCCGATCAGCAGGTAGGACGCGAGGCCGACCAGCCCCCAGCCGACGAGCATCAGCAGCAGGTTCCCGGCCTGCACGAGCACGAGCATCGAGAAGACGAAGAAGCTCATGTAGGCGAAGTAGCGGCGCTGCTCGTCCTCGCCGGCCATGTAGCCGTTCGAGTAGAGGACGATCAGGCCGCCGACGCCGGTGACGACGAGCATCATCACGATCGCGAGCGTGTCGACCGTGATCTCGAGACCGGGTGCGAAGTCGCCGGCGCGCAGCCACGTGAAGGCCCGGAGGACGTGGTGGCGGTCGCCATGGTCGGACTGCCAGAGCTCGACGAGCGCGCCGACCGCGCCCGCGAAGCCGATGAACACGGAGAGCGTGCTGATCCAGCCGGCCTCCTGCCGCCGGATCCGGTTGCCGCCGAGGAGGATGACGAGGAAGCCCGCGAGCGGCGCGAGCAGGCACACCCAGGCGCCGGCGAACGTCCCGCTCATCCGCGGAGCTCCTGCATCTCGTCGACGTCGAGGTCGAGGCGCCGGCGCGCGATCGCGACGATGAGGCCGAGGCCGACGACGACCTCGGCGGCGGCGACCGCCATCACCGAGAGCGCGAAGATCTGCCCGTCGCCGTCGCCGAGGAGGCGCGAGAACCCGATGAGCGAGAGGTTGCAGGCGTTGAGCATGATCTCGAGCGACAGCAACACGATCAGCGGGCTCCGTCGCAGCATCACGCCCAGCGCGCCGATCGCGAACAGGATCCCGGAGACGACGAGGTAGAACGGGATCTCGGGGCCGAGCATCGCGATCACGCCGTGGTCGCCTCCTCGGGCTCCGGCTCGTCCTCGTCCTCGGAGCGCATGCCGAGGACGACGCCGCCGACGGCGGCGACGAGCAGCACGATCGACGTGATCTCGAACGCGAGCAGGTGGTCGGTGAGGAACAGGCGCCCGATCTCCTTCGGGCTGCCGAACGCATCGCTCACCGTCTTCTCGTCCGAGAGCCGCCCACCCGCCTTGAGCCCGATCGCGATGATCACCTCGACGAGGAGGGCGACCGAGGCGACGACGGCCGCGATCTGCAACGATCTCGGCCCGCCGGCCCAGGGTGCGTCGGCGCGCCCTCCGAGGTACGCGATCACGAACAGGAACATGACCATCACCGCGCCCGCGTAGACGAGCACCTGCGCCGCGGCGACGAACTCGGCCGCCGCCAGGAGGTAGAGGACCGCGAGCGACGCGAGGTTGCCGATCAGCGACAGCGCCGAGTAGAACGGGTTCGTCAGCGAGACGACCGCGATGCCGGTGCCGAGGCACGCGAGGGCGGCCACGACCCACACGATCCAGACGATCGCGTTGCCCATCAGCCGACAGCTCCCCCGTCCGACTTCAGTCGGACGGCACGCGCGCACGCACGTCGCGCCGCCAACCGTCCGACTGAAGTCGGACGGGGAGCTGGTGCGGTCACGCGCGTCACGAGTCCGTCCTGTAGAAGGGAAGCGGGGTATCGAAGAGGTCGCGGTCGGCGATCGGCGAGCGCTTGATCGGCTCCTCGAGCAGCGTGTCCTTCGTGTAGATCAGGTCGTCGCGGGAGTACTCGGAGAGCTCGTACTCGTTGCCGAGCGTGATCGCGTCGAACGGGCAGGCGAGCTCGCAGTAGCCGCAGAAGATGCAGCGGCTCAAGTTGATCTCGTAGATACGCGCGTAGCGCTCGCCGGCGGAGACGCGATCCTCGGCGGTGTTCTCGGCCGCGACGACGCGGATGCAGTCGGACGGGCACGCGGCGGCGCACAGGGAGCAGCCGACGCACTTCTCGAGCCCGTTCTCGTGCCGGTGCAGCATGTGCCGGCCGCGGAAGCGCGGGTACAGCGTCTTCTTCACCTCGGGGTACTCGAGCGTGATGGGCTTCTTGAAGATGTGCTTGAAGGTGACCCCGAAGCCCTTGAGCGTGGAGAACGGCTGCGGCATCTAGATCGCCACCACCAGGATCGCCGTGACGACGGCGTTCAGGATCGCGACCGGCAGCAGCACCTTCCAGCCGAAGCGCATCAGCTGGTCGTAGCGCAGGCGCGGCACCGTCGTGCGGATCCAGATGAAGATGAAGAGGAGCGCACAGAGCTTGATCAGGAACCAGATCGGGCCGCTGACGCCGCCGAACCACTCCGGCCCGTGCCAGCCGCCGAGGAAGAGGGTGATCGCGAGACCGGACAGCGTGATCAGGTTGATGTACTCGGCGAGCGAGAAGAGCCCGAACCGCATGCCGCCGTACTCGGTGTGGTAGCCGGCGACGAGCTCCTGCTCGGCCTCGGGGAGGTCGAACGGTGCGCGCGCGGTCTCGGCGAGCCCAGCGAGGAAGAAGACGCAGAAGCCGACGAACTGCGGGATGATGTACCAGATGTCGCGACCCTGCGCGGCCACGATCTCGGGCAGCGAGAGCGACCCGGCCATGAGCACGACGCCCAGGACGGAGAGCGCGAGCGAGACCTCGTACGAGACCAGCTGCGCGCAGGTGCGCATCGAGCCGAGCAGCGAGAACTTCGAGTCGGACGACCAGCCGCCGACGATGAACCCGTAGACGCCGAGCGAGCCGATCGCGAAGATGAAGACGAGCGCGATCGGCACGTCGGCCACGTAGCCGGTGACGGTGTGCCCGCCGATCTCCCAGCCTGGGCCCCAGGGGATCACGGAGAACGTCGTCAGCGCCGTGAACGACGCGATCCACGGGGAGAGGAAGTAGAGGAAGGACACCGCGTCGGTCGGCCGGAAGCTCTCCTTGAAGAGGAGCTTGATCAGGTCGGCGAACGGCTGCAGCACGCCGTAGGGGCCGGCGCGGTTCGGGCCGTAGCGGAGCTGCATGCGCCCCATCACCTTGCGCTCGGCCAGGGTCAGGTACGAGAACACGAGCATCATCAGGTTGATGATCACGAAGGCCTTGATCAGGCTGATCCACCACGCCTCGCCCACGGCGCCGACGAGCGCCGCCGCTGCGTGGAGGTCGAGCACCGCCTGCGCGACGCCCTCGGTCACGGCTGCTTGACCACCTCGACGAGCGGGTGGAGCTCGCCCGCGTGCTCGTCGGCGATGCGCGCGACGCCGTCGACGAGCCGGCGGTTGACGCGCGCGCGCAGGGTGACGGACGTCCCGTTCGAGCGGACGTCGACGGTGTCGCCCGGCGCGATCCCGCGGCGCTCGGCGTCGGCCGCGGCGAGCTCGACCTCCGCGTCGGGTCGCTGGAACGCGAGCTCGGGGACGCGCTCGACCTG
>VGCB01000163.1 GCA_016870235.1 Actinomycetota bacterium
GCCGAGGCGCCGCTCGCGCGCTCCTCGCAGCGGCTCGTCCGGGAGCTGCGGGAGGCGTTCCCGCAGGCGCGCGTCACCGGCCAGGCGGCCGGCTACGCCGACCAGCTCTCGAGTCTCGGCGCACGGCTGCCCTGGGCGATCCTGGCCCTCTGCCTGACGACGTTCGTCCTCCTCTTCCTCTTCACCGGCTCGCTCGTCCTGCCGCTGAAGGCGCTCGCGATGAACGTCCTCACGATCGCGGCCGCCTTCGGGGTCCTCGTCCTCGTCTTCCAGCGGGGCAAGGGCGTCGCCGGACTGGAGTCGACGCAGCCGATCCTCCTCGGCGCCACGGCCTTCGGGCTCGCGACCGACTACGCCGTGTTCCTCCTGTCGCGCATCCGCGAGCGACGCGACGCCGGCCTGCCCGACCGCGCTGCCATCGCCGAGGGGCTCGAGCGGACCGGGCGCGTCGTCACCGCCGCGGCGCTCCTCTTCTGCGTGGCCGTCGGCTCCTTCGCCACCTCGCGGCTCGTCTTCGTGCAGCAGCTCGGAGTCGGCACGGCGGTCGCGGTCGCGCTCGACGCGACGATCGTGCGGGCGCTCCTCGTCCCGAGCCTGATGATGCTGCTCGGCCGCTGGAACTGGTGGGCGCCGGGCCCGCTCCGCCGCCTCCACGACCGGCTCGGGCTCGGGCGCGCCGACCACGGCTGACCGGCGTGCGGCGCGCCGTCGCGGGCCGGGTCGACGCGGTTACGCTCTCGCCGTCATGGCCGACGTCGAGTCGTTCCCGCGACCTGCTCCCGCCGAGAGCCCGGCGGAGGCGCCGGAGATCTCCGTCGTCGTCACGCTCTACAACGAGGCGCCCGCGATCGACGAGCTCGTGCGCCGCACGACCGTCGCGCTCGAGGCGACGGGGCGCCCGTACGAGGTCGTCCTCGTCGACGACGGCTCGACCGACGGGACGTTCGCGGCGCTCGAGCGGCTCCACGCGGCCGATCCCCGTGTGCGCGGCGTCCGCTTCAAGCGCAACTTCGGCCAGCACCCGGCCATGCACGCCGGCCTCGCCCGCGCGCGCGGGTCGATCGTGGTCACGATGGACGGCGACCTCCAGAACTTCCCCGAGGACATCCCGAGGCTCGTCGACGCCGTGGACGCGGGCTACGACGTCGCCTCGGGCCGGCGCGCCGTCCGCAAGGACTCCTGGGGGCGGACGCTCCCCTCCCGGCTGATCAACGGCATGCTTCGCCGCTTCACGGGGGTCGACATCTCCGACTTCGGCTGCGCGTTCAACGCCTACCGGCGCAGCGCCGTGGAGCCGATGCTCGGCTCGATCGGCCGGCAGAAGTTCACGAAGGCGCTGATCCTCTCCGGCGGGGCATCCGTGACCGAGGTCGACGTCCGGCACGCGCCTCGCCTCGGGCCCTCGCGGTACTCGCCGCTCCGGCTCACGCGCCTCGCCCTGCACGTCCTCGCGGGCTTCTGGCCGCAGCCGATCCAGTGGGCCGGCGTCGTGCTCGGCGCCGTCTGTGCGGTCGCCTCCGTCGCGCTCTCGCTCTACGCCGTCCTCTACTGGGTCTTCGAGGACGACTTCCCCGGCCCGCTCCTCCTCGCCACCCTCGTCGTCGCCGTCCTCGGCGTCCAGGGCTTCATCCTCGCACTCGTCGGCGAGTACCTCGGCCGGATCCAGCGCGAGGTCGAGCGGCGCCCCCTCTACACGATCGAGCGGGAGCTGTGAGCGCGGGGAGCGGGCCCGCGCCTGGATCCAGGCTGAGCCAGCCGCGTTGATCGGCACGCAGCGGTCAGCCGGCAGGGCATAAGCTCTCGCGGATGCCGAAGCGAGTCCTCGTCACCGGCGGCGCCGGGTTCATCCCGTCGAACGTCATCCGCCACCTGCTCGAGCACACGCCCTACGAGGTCGTGTCGCTCGACGCGCTCACCTACGCCGGCAACCTCGAGAACCTCGGCGACGTGCTCGGTCACGCGCGGCTGTCGTTCGTCCACGGCGACATCCGCGACGCGGGCCTCGTCGACGACGTCGTCTCGCAGGTCGACGTGATCGTCAACGCCGCCGCCGAGTCGCACGTGGAGAAGTCGATCGTCGAGGGAGCCTCGGAGTTCGTGACGACGAACGTCGAGGGCACGCAGATCCTCCTCGATGCCCTGCGCCGCCACCCGGTCGAGCGGTTCGTCCTCCTCTCGTCGAGCGAGGTGTACGGCACCGCCGAGACTGACCCGATGGACGAGGAGCACCCGCTCAACCCGCGCAGCCCCTACGCTGCGACGAAGGCGGGCGGCGACCGGCTCGCCTACAGCTACTTCGTCACCTACCAGCTGCCGATCGTGATCGTCCGGCCGTTCAACAACTACGGCCCGCGCCAGCACCCCGAGAAGGTCGTCCCGCGGTTCATCACGCAGGCCATTCAGGGGCTGCCGCTGACGATCCACGGCTCGGGCGCCGCGAGCCGCGACTGGCTCTACGTCGACGACGACGCGGAGGCGATCGAGGCGATCATCGAGGCGCCGATCGACGACGTCGCCGGCGAGGTGCTGAACGTCGCCACGGGCGTCGACGTCAGCGTCGACACGATCGCCGATCTCGTGCTCGAGGCGGTGGGCGACACTGGCTCGACGAAGGCGTACCTGGACGAGCGACCCGGACAGGTCGACCGTCACATCGGGTCGACTCACAAGATGGCCCGGCTCACAGGCTGGCGCGCGCGCACGGGCCTCGAGGAGGGGCTCGAGCAGACGGTCGCCTGGTACCGCGAGAACGAGGCATGGTGGCGCAGCGTCCTCGGTCGGCTCGAGCCCGTCTCCTCGTCCTAGGCGCCGGCCCCGGCCAGCTCGGTCTGCTCGAGGCTGCTCGGGCGCGGGCCGACCTCCACGTCGTCGCCGCCGACCGAGACGCGACCGCGGTCGGCTTCGCCCTCGCCGACGAGCGCGCGATCGTCTCGACCGAGGACGAGCATGCGGTCGAGCAGCTCGCGCGCGCGCTGCGCGTCGACGGGATCGTGAGCCCGGGCGCCGACTGGCCGGTACGGGTCGCCGCCCGCGCGGCGGAGCGCCTCGGCCTGCCGCACCCGATCGACAGCCGAACGGCCGTCCTCGCCACCTCCAAGCTCCACCAGCGCGAGCGGTTCCGCGACGCGGGGGTGCCGCACGCGGCGGCGCTCGACCCGGCAGGCCGGCCGGTCGTGCCGTGCGTCGTCAAGGCGCCCGATCGGCAGGGTCAGCGGGGACTCACGCTCGTCCGCGACGAGGCCGGGCTCGTAGCTGCGCTCGCGGAGGCCCGAGCGGAGTCGCGATCCGGCGCGGTGCTGGTCGAGGAGCTCGTCGACGGTCCCGAGATCACCGTCAACGGCGCCTGGAGCGATGTGGGGGCGTTCCGCGGCCTCGCCGTCACCGACCGGGTCACGGCCGAGCCGCCCGCCTTCGGCGTCGCTCTGGCCCACGTCTGGCCGAGCGCGGCCGCGGGCGACGGGGTGCTCGAGATCGCGGAGCAGGCCTGCCGGGCCCTCGGCCTCGTCGCCGGGCCGGTCTACGTCCAGCTCCGCATCGGCGCCGACGGCCCGCAGGTGATGGAGGTCGCCGCGCGCCTCGGCGGCGGGCACGATGCGGAGCTCGTCCGCGCGGTCACCGGCGTCGACCTGAATGCGGTCGCGATCGCCGCCGCGCTCGGCGAGCCGTGCGATCCGCTGTTGGACGCACCCGACGCGAGCCCCGCGGGCGCCGGTTGCATCCGGTTCCTCGTCGCTCCTCCGGGCCGGCTCCTTGCCGTCGAGGGCGTCGAGGAGGCCGAGCGAGGCGACGGCGTCGGCTGGGTGCGCGTCTACCGCGAGCCCGGCTGGACGTTCGGGCCGCTGCGGCGAGGCGCCGATCGGGCCGGAGCGATCCTCGCCACCGGAGCCGATTGGGCGGAGGCCGTCGAGAAGGCGGACAGGGCGGCCGACACCGTACGCTTCCGGGTCGATGCGCCCACCGCGTGAGACGAGGCTCGGCTTCCAGCCCCCGGCGATCGGCGAGGAGGAGATCGCGGCGGTCGTGGACACCCTCCGCTCCGGCTGGCTCACCACCGGCCCGAAGGCGGCGCTCCTCGAGAAGCGGCTCGCGGCGTACCTCGAGGTCGAGCACGCCGTCGCGGTCGCCTCCGGGACCGCGGCCCTGCACCTCTCGCTCCTCGCCCTCGGCGTCGGCCCGGGCGACGAGGTGATCACGAGCCCGATCACCTGGCCCGCGACGGCGAACGTGATCGAGCACTGCGGCGCGCGACCCGTCTTCTGCGACGTCCGGGCCGGCGACCTCAACATCGACCCGGAGCTCGTGCCGGCGCTCGTGACCGAGCGGACACGGGCGATCATGCCGGTCGACCTCGCCGGGCAGCCCGTCGATCTCGACCCGCTCTTGGCCCTCGGCCTTCCCGTCGTCGAGGACGCGGCGCACGCGCTCGAGAGCCGCTACCGCGGCCGCAAGGTCGGCGCGATCGCCGACGTCACGTGCTTCTCGCTCTACGCGACGAAGAACCTGGCCGCGGGCGAGGGCGGGATCGTCGCCACGAGCCGGGACGACGTCGCGCGCGCCGTGCGGACGATGCGCTTGACGCGCCGCGGCGACGGCTCCCTCTACGACCAGACGGCGCCGGGGTTCAAGGCCAACCTCCCGGACGTCCTCGCGGCGATCGCGCTCGCCCAGCTCGAGAAGCTCGAGCGCCACGCCGAGATCCGGGCGCGGCAGTTCGCCCTCTACGACGAGGGGCTCGCGGGGCTCGCCGGGATCGCGCCGCTCGCGCGCGACCCGCGCGACGCCCACGCGCTCCACCTCTACGTCGTCCGGATCGAGGCGGCCGCGGCGGGCGCCGACCGGGACGCCTACCAGCGCGCCCTCGCCGGCGAGCTCGTCTCGACGAGCATCCACTTCCTGCCCGTCCACCGCCTCACCTGGTTCCGCGAGCGGTACCCGGAGCAGCCGGCTCTCCCCGTCGCCGAGCGGGCGGGAGGCGAGGTGCTGTCGCTCCCGATCTCGCCGGCGCACGCGGACGACGACATCCTCGACGCGATCGACGCGGTCCGCCGCGTCCACGCACGCTTCACCCGATGAGGTCGGCTGCGCAATGAGATCGGCTGCGCGATGAGATCGGCTGCGCGATGAGATCGGCTGCGCGATGAGATCGGCTGCGCAATGAGATCGGCTGCGCGATGAGATCGGCTGCGCGATGAGAAGGGCTGTCCGCAGCGCCGCGATCGTCCTCCTCACCGGGCTCGCGACCGCGTACATCCTGTGGAAGATCGACCTCGGCGAGACGGCCGACGCGCTCGCCGCGACGAGCCCGTGGTGGTTCGCCCTCGCCTGCGCGATCATGGTCCTGACGGCCCTGCCGATGGCGCTCCGCTGGCAGTGGCTGATGAAGGCGCAGGGGATGCCGGAGCGGTTCTCCTGGCTGACGCGCGCGTACTTCGTCTCGTACACGGCGGGTCAGATCCTGCCGACGGCGATCGGCGGCGACGCCGTGCGGGTCTACGAGACCGCGAAGCGCCATCCGGGCCGGGTCGCCGACATCACGGCCATCATCCTCCTCGAGCGGGCGCTCGGCGGCGCCGCCACCGTGCTGCTCGGCGCCGTCGGGTTCGTGCTCGCGCTCGGCCGCTACGACATCGGCCCGTACCTCTGGCTCGAGGGCGCGTTCGTTGCCGGCACGATCGTCCTCTTCGCCCTCTTCTTCTCGCGCTCGCTCCGGCCGCTGCTCGTCCGCGTCCGTCCGGTGCTCCGTCTCCTCAGGGTCGAGCGGCCGCTGCGCGCCTTCTACGCCGGCGTCCACCACTACCGCGGCCACCTGCGCCTGCTCGGCGGCGTCTTCTGCTTCACGCTCGCGATCCAGGCGGTACGCGTCCTCGCGATCTGGGCCGCCGCCCGCGCCGTCGACATCCAGCTCGGGCCGCGGATCTACTACGTGATGGGCCCGCTCTTCTTCCTCGTCCTCCTCGTTCCGTTCACGCTCAACGGGTTCGCCGTCCGCGAGGCGTTCTTCGTCAGCTTCCTCGGCTCGGTCGGCATCGCTGCCGACCCCGCGTTCGCCGCCGGTGTCCTCTTCTTCCTCGTCACCGTCGTCCTGGCGCTTCCCGGCGGTGTCGTGCTGCTCCTCGAAGGGGTGCGCGGCGGCCGCCGACCGCGGATCGAGCATGGCTGAGCGCTCCGTGGCGGCGACCGTCGTCACCTACGACGCGATGCCCTGGGTCGAGCGCTGCCTCGAAAGCCTCGAGGGGACGGAGACGGTCGTCGTCGACCACGGCTCGACCGACGGAACCCTCGACCTCGTCCGCGGGCGCTTCCCCGCGGTCAGGCTCGTCGAGCAGGAGAACCGCGGGCTCGCAGCCGGCTGGAACCGCGGCCTCGCGGAGACGGCCGCCGAGCTCGTCCTCGTCGTCAACTCCGACGCGTGGCTCGTCGGCGACGGGCTCGCGGAGCTCGTCCGCGTCGCGGAACGTCGGCCCGACGCGGGGCTGATCGG
>VGCB01000164.1 GCA_016870235.1 Actinomycetota bacterium
TCCCGATGCGTCCGACGCGTTCTCGAACACGCCTGCTTCGCCACCTGATCCGCCCATCAGCACCTGGAGCGGTTGCGCGTCCCGGCGAAGATCGCGGACGGGGACCGCGCCGTTGGCGAGCACGAGGTCGAGGTCACCGTCGAGGTCGAGGTCCTGGAGCGTCGCGCCCCAGCCGGTGAACGCGCTGCCGAGCGCCGGCAAGATCCCGGGCCGTGCGTCGGCGAAAGCCGCTCCGTTCGGGCCAGGGCCGAGCCCCCGCCCGGCAGCGTGCGGCTGGCCTCGCGAGTCGGAGACGAAGAAGTCGGGCAGGCCGTCGCCCGTGAAGTCCTGAACAGCGATCCCCATCCCGGCGTTCGGGTCCGCCGCGCCCGCGGGCCCGCCGCGCTCCTCCAGCCTGAATCCGAGCCGTGCCGGGTCGGTTCGCCGGCCTCCCGGCCAGGGGACGTTCTGGTAGAGCCTGTTGGGATCCTCGTCGTTCGCGACGAGGAGGTCGAGGCGTCCGTCGCGATCGGTGTCGGCGAGGACGGCGCCGAGCGAGTGATCGGCGACGCCGGCGTCGAGCCCCGCCTGCCGCCCGACCTCGCGGAACCGGGCATGGCCCCGGGGCGCGCGGCCCCGATTGAGGAAGAGCATGTCGCGCACGCCGAGGTAGCTGGTGGGGAAGCCGGCATCGGATCCGGAGATGGGCGCGTTGACGTCGGTGTAGCCGCCGAGATAGAGGTCCAGGCGCCGATCGCCGTCCACGTCGCCGATCGCGACTGACGATCGCCACCCGTCTGCGACGACCCCGGCAGCAGCGGCGCCCTCGCGGAACCGCCCGCCCTCGTTCCAGTAGAGGAGCGCGCCGGCGGCAGTTGCGACGACGAGGTCGGTGCGGCCGTCGGCGTCGAGGTCGGCGGCCGCGCAGCCCGTGCCGCGGATGGCGCGCGAGACACCTGCCTGCGTGCCGACGTCGCGAAAGCGGCCACGCACGTTGCGGAAGAGGGTCGATCTGGGAAGCCCGCCGGCGCGCTCGAAGCGCCCCACGTCGCGTTCGGCGTAGCTGTTCAGCACGTAGAGGTCGAGCCAGCCGTCGCCGTCCGCGTCGAGCCAGCACAGGCCCGTGCCCATCGTCGCGACCGGATCGGCCCGCACGCCGAATCGAAACGCGCCCTGCCGGAACGCGAGCCCACGCTCTGCGGCGACGTCGGTCAGGGTGACCGGTGCGTCGACATGCGCCGAGGCAGCCCCGGCGAGTGCGGCCACGACCGTGGAGACGACGACAGCGACGAGCGCGAGCGACATGCGAGAGCGGCACCTCAGGGGCATCCCGCGGGCCGGAACTAGAATCGCAGGATGGACACGTTCCTCGCGATCGCCAGCCGGCGCGACGAGCGCCGCTATGCGGCTGCCCCGCTTCCCGCGGCCGTGGTCGAGCGGATCCTGGATGCGGGACGCCTCACCGGGTCGGCCCGCAACACCCAGCCGTGGACCTTCGTCCTGCCCGAGTCGGCCGAGCGGATCCAAGCCATCGCGCGCGCCGTCTACGTCCCGGAGAACGTCACGTCTGCAGGCCTTGTGGTCGCCGTCGTCGTCTCCGGGAGCGGCTCGGCGCGCTTCGACGCCGGCAGGGCCTCCCAGAACATGCTGCTCGCGGCCTGGAACGAAGGTGTGTCGTCCTGTCCCAACGGGGTCGCCGATGTCGCTCTCGCCCGCGCCGCGCTCGCGCTCGACGACGACGCCACCGTCGCGATCGTGCTCACGTTCGGCCTCCCGGAGCGGCTTCGCGATCCCGAGCGGCGACCGGCCGCGGAGTGGAGCGCCCGCGCGAACCGTCGGTCGCTCGCCGACGTCGTCCGGCGTCTCTCCTGATCCGCGAGGCGAGGGCGAGCTCGCAACAGGGCTCGTGGAGTTGACATGCCGGCCGTCCTTCATTGTTTGCCCTCCTAACAAACTCACTCATCCCCGGACGCTCTCGTGTCGGGGACGCAGTCGTTCGGTCTTCGTGCCACCAGCTTCGTCCGTCACTCTCCCGCTCATGATCGCCGACCAGAGCTCCGTCCGTGAGGCCAACCTCGCCGTCGTCATGCGGCACGTCGCCGTTCGCGGTCGTGTCTCGCGGGCCCGCATCGCCGAGGAGACGGGGTTGACGCGCGGCACCGTCTCGAGCCTCGTCGGCGAGCTCGTCGAGCTCGGCCTGCTCCACGAGACGGGCGAGCCGTCGGGTCCGCCGCGTGTCGGACGGCCGGGCCTCGCGATCGAGCTCGGCGATTCCGTCGTCGGGGTCGGGCTCGAGGCGAACGTCGACTACCTCGCGGTGAGCGTCGAGGATCTCCGTGGCGCCGTCCGGTACGAACGGCGGCTCTACCGGGAGAACCGGGCCTCGGCGCCCGGTCCCGTCCTCGACCTCCTGGCGGCGATGGCGCTCGAGGCGATCTCGAGCTGCGAGACCGAAGGCCTTCGTGCGGCGGGCGTCGCCGTCGCGGTGCCCGGAATCGTGGATGCGGCGTCGCAGACGCTGCGGCGGGCGCCGAACCTCGGCTGGTCGGACATGCAGGTCGCGGACGAGCTTCGCAGGCGTCTGCGTCTCGAAGTGCCCCTTCACGTCGACAACGAGTCGAACCTCGCCGCCGTCGCGGAGCATTGGCTGGGAGTAGCGCGCGGCGTCGACGACTTCATGTTCGTGTTCGGCGAGGTGGGAGTCGGCGCCGGCGTCTTCCTCGGCGGTGAGCTCTTCCGCGGAGCGCACGGGTTCGGCGGCGAGGTCGGTCACATGACCGTCATCCGCGACGGTCTCGCCTGCGTCTGCGGGAGCGATCGCCGGCACCGCTCCGCCCCTCCTCGGCCGCGACGACGCCCTCGGCCAGGCGCGCACACTCGACGCGCTCCTGCGCTCGGCCGCCGACGGCCGACCCGTCAGCCTGTGAGCTCGAGCGGGAGGGACTCGATCCGTCCCGGCTCGACCCGCCAGGCCGCAAGCTCCCCCGTTCGGTTCGTATAGATCACGTACGGCTTCCCCTCCCACTGCCCGATGTTCTCGACATCGGTGCGGGACGGCCGCGGCGGGGAGGAGAGATGCGAGTGGAAGACGGCCAGCTCGACGCCGTCGTCCTCGAGGAACCACACCTCCGGGTCCGGCATGTGGAGGTCGAACCGGTACGGCGAGGCGGCGGCGTTGACCCCCGGGTGGTACGCCTCGGCCACGCCGTCGCGGATCGCGATCAGGCCGCAGCACTCGTTCGGCTCGGAGGCGCGGGCGTGGGCGGCGAGCGCCTCGCGCACCGCGGCCGGCACTACCACCAGGCCGACCTCAGCGTCCTACCACCGGGCCGACCACCACGACCTACCACCAAACGGTGCTCTCCATCGACTGCTCCACGTCCTGCGCGTCCCAGAAGTCGGCCGAGATGTACTTCCAGCCGCCGTCGGCCAGGATCGTCACGATCACGCCCTCGTCGATCTCGAGCGCGAGCTTCCGGGCAACGTGCACGGCGGCGCCGCAGGAGACCCCGGCGAAGATGCCCTCCAGGTCGAGGAGCTGGCGCACGGCGGCGACCGACTCCGCGTTCGACACGAGCACCTTGCGATCGAGCTTCGAGACGTCGAGGATCGGCGGCACGTAGCCGTCGTCGAGCGACCGCAGCCCCATCACCGGGTCGCCGGGCAGCGGCTCGGCGGCGGCGACGATCACGTCGGGGAACGCCTCGCGCAGACGCTCGCCCGTGCCCATCAGCGTCCCGCCGGTGCCGAGGCCGGCGACGAGGATGTCGACGCGGTCGAGCGCGTCGACGATCTCCTGGCCGGTACCCTCGTAGTGCGCCCGCGGGTTCGCCGGGTTGGCGTACTGGAACGGCATGAAGTAGCGGGGGTCGCGCTCGGCCATCTCGAGCGCGAGCCGGACGGCGCCGTTCGAGCCCTCGTCGGCGGGCGACGAGACGATCTCGGCGCCGTAGAGCCGCAGCAGGCGCCTGCGCTCCTCGGTCGCGTTCGCCGGCATCACGCACGTGAGCGGGTAGCCCTTGAGCTTCGCGACCATCGCCAGCGCGATCCCGGTGTTGCCAGAGGTCGGCTCGAGGAGGTGGCGGCCAGGCTCGAGCTCGCCCGACGCCTCGGCGGTCTCGATCATCGACTTGGCGACGCGGTCCTTGACCGAGCCGGACGGGTTCTGGCCCTCGAGCTTGGCGTAGATCCGGACCGACTTCTTGGGCGAGATCCGCTGCAGCTCGACGAGCGGCGTCGACCCGATCAGGTCGAGCGCGCTCCGCGCGGCGGCAGGCGTGAAGGCGCCCTCGGGCGAGCCCCCGGCCATCGCGGGCAGGAGGATCAGGGTCGAGCCGGGCGCGACGGCGGTGTCGAGGCCGTCCATCGTCCGTACGTCCTCGCCGCCGAGGTAGACGTTCACGAACGTCGCGATGTCGCCGTCGGTGAGGATCTGCGCGCCGAGCGCCGGATAGCGGCCGACGAGGTCGTCGAGCACCGCGCGCACCGTGTCGCCGGACGCCTCGACCTGCCGGGCGCCGCCGACCTCGTTCCGGAGCGTCGGGGGAATGCGGACGACGGCGGTCATGCGTGCACCGCCGGGGCCGAGCAGAACTCGACGTAGTCGACGTACTCCGTGATCGTCGGGTGGTCGCCGCACACCGGGCACGCGGGGTTGCGGCGGATCGCGACCTCGTCGAACGTCGTGTGCAGCGCGTCGAAGAGGAGCAGGCGCCCCGCGAGCGTCTCCCCGGCCCCGAGCACGATCTTGAGCGCCTCCGCGGCCTGGAGCGAGCCGACGATGCCGGGCAGCACGCCGAGGACGCCGCCCTCGGCGCAGCTCGGCGCCAGCTCGGGCGGCGGCGGCGCGGGGTAGAGGCAGCGGTAGCACGGGCCGTTCCCCGGATGGAAGACGGTCATCTGGCCCTCGAACCGGTAGATCGAGCCGTGCACGACCGGGATCCCGTGCCAGACGGAGGCGTCGTTCACGAGGTACCGGGTCGGGAAGTTGTCGGTGCCGTCGACGATCACGTCCCAGCGGTCGGCGAGGATCCGCTCGACGTTCTCGGAGGTCAGGCGCTCCTCGTAGGCCTCGACCTGGACGTCGGGGTTGAGTGCCTGGAGCGTCCGCTTCGCGGACTGCACCTTCGGCTCCCCGAGCCGCTCGGTCGAGTGGACGATCTGCCGCTGCAGGTTCGAGTCGTCGACGACGTCGGCATCGACGATCCCGAGCGTGCCGATGCCGGCGGCAGCGAGGTACAGGGACGCGGGCGAGCCGAGCCCGCCGGCGCCGATCAGCAGGACACGCGCCTCGAGCAGCCGCTGCTGACCCGCCTCGCCGACCTCGGGGATCAGCAGGTGGCGGGCGTACCGCGATCGCTGCGCGGGCGTCAGCACCTTCGGGGTGACGTAGTCGAAGCCGTTCCGCTTCCAGTCGGAGAAGCCGCCAGCCATCGAGCGCACGCTCTCGTAGCCGAGCTCCGCCAGCGACCGGGTCGCGAACGCCGAGCGGGCGCCGCCGGCGCAGTACACGACGATCTCGCGATCCTTGTCGGGGACGAGCGCCTCGATCCGTCCCTCGAGGTTGCCGCGCGGCACGTGGACGGCACCGGGGAGATGTCCCTCCTGCCACTCGTCGCCCTCGCGGACGTCGAGGAGGACCGGCGTCGCGCCCCCCGCCAGGAGGGCGGCGGTGTCGGGGGTCGAGATCTCCTCGATCTCGCGCTTGACCTGGCTCAGGAGCTCGCGGTAGGTCGCCATTACTTCACCGAATATAGCGGCTGTACTTTGGAAAGCATACGGAGGTAAACGAACCGAGGGCCGATCTCTTCCCGGTACCGTGACGGCGTGTCGCCCCGTGCCCGCGTCCTCTCGCTCACGGCGCTCGCGGCAGGCGTCGCGGTGGCCGTCGCGATCGGCGTCGCGGTCGGCCAGCGCGGGCCCTCGGGCATCGCTCCCGACCCGGCCGAGCGGCTCCCCAAGGGAGCGCCACCGCTCGCCCTCGATCTCGGCGTGCGGCAGGACCCGGAAGCCGTCGCGCTGCGGCGGGCGGCGGCGATCTACGGCCGCAGCCTCGAGCTCGAGGAGGGCTCGCTCGCGCGGGCGCAGAGGCTTCGAGCCCAGGCGGAGACGCTCTTCGCCCGCCACGACTCGCTGGAGGCGCGGATCGGCCGGGCCTTCGCGGCCTGGCCCGATCGGACCGCCGAGCGCATGGAGCGGCTCGGCGGTCTCCATGCGCGGAGCGCGATCGTCCAGCTCCACCTCGGGATCGCCCGGATCTGGGTCGGCCACGCCGGCTCCGAGGACGCGCTGCACGACGCCGTCGAGCTCGCGCCGGACACGCAGGTCGCCGTCACCGCCGGGAACCTGCTCTACCCGGACTACCTGCGGGACATCCCCCGCTTCGTGCCGTCCGCGCCGGCACCGGCGTCGATCGGCGGGCTCGGGTCGGCCGGGCAGGTCGCGGCGCTCGAGCGGCTCTGGCGGCGCGG
>VGCB01000165.1 GCA_016870235.1 Actinomycetota bacterium
GGGTAGGGAAGCGTCGCGAAGAGGAGGGCGCGCTGCCGCCGCTCCGCCGCCGTGCGGGCGCCGGACGTCTCGACCGCGTGCCGCGTCTCCTCGATCAGGCGGTCGTAGCGGACGCCGGACGGGCACGAGGTGAGGCAGGCCATGCAGCCGAGGCAGCGGTCGAAGTGCTCGACGCCCGCGCCGTCGGCGAGGCGCAGGGTGCCGTCGATCGCGGCCTCCATCAGCTGGATGCGGCCGCGGGGCGAGTCCATCTCCTCCCGCCAGAGCGCGTAGGTCGGGCAGGTCGGCAGGCAGAAGCCGCAGTGGACGCAGTCGCGCGTGAGCTCCCTCAGCATGCGACCAGCACTCCGGCCGGGTCGAGGCGCTCCTTGAGCGCGCGGCCGAGCCCACGGGCGCCCTCCGAGAGGTCGCTCTCGACCGCCTGCGGGACGTAGGCGACGCCGGCGGCGGGGCGGACGAGCGCCTCGGAGAGCGTCGCGAGAGCGTCGCCGAGCCTGCCCGGGTCGAACCGCGTGCGGCCAGCGGCCTCACCCTGCCGCCGCCGGCTCTCCTGCCAGACCTCGTCCGCCGCCTCCTCGCCGCCGACGAGCGCCCGGGCGGCCTCGATCTGGGCCGCCACGGCCCGCTCCGCTCCCTCGAAGAGCACGGCGACCCGGCCCGGGTGGAGCACGTCGAGGGCGCTCGGCTGGAGCTGCGAGCGCAGGAGCGTCCGCACCGCGGCGGCGCAATCGGCCGTCTCGACGACCAGCGTTCGTGCCGAGGGAGCGACGGGGTGCAGGCGCAGCGAGACCCGGCCGATCAGCGCGAGCGTCCCGCGCGACCCGCAGACGAGCTTCGCGAGGTCGTAGCCGGCGACGTTCTTCACGACCTTGCCGCCAGAGCTCGCGATCGTCCCGTCTGCGAGCACGAGCGTGGCGCCGAGGACGAGGTCGCGCGCGGAGCCGAACCGGTGCCGGAGCGGCCCCGAGAGATTGGCGGCGAGGCAGGCGCCGATCGTCGGGTCGCCCGGGGGATCGAGGCAGAGCCGCTGGCCGTGCGCGGCGAGCGCGGTGCGGAGCTGCGAGAGCCGCACGCCTGCCTCGACCGTGCAGGTGAGGTCGCCCGCCTCGTGCTCGAGGATCCGGTCGAGCCCGCCCGGGTCGAGGTCGCGGCCGATCGCCACCGGCCGCGCCTCCGCCGTCGCGGAGGCGAGGTACGACGCCGCCTCCTCGAGCGTGCGCGGGCGCGCGGCCGTCAAAATCGCTCTCCCAGGCCGAGCTGCTCGAGCACGTGCGGCCGGTACGGGCCCGGCACCTCGCCGCAGAGCCGCGGCGTCGGGATCACCTTGCCGGGGTTCGCGAGCCCGTCCGGGTCGAACGCGCGGCGGACGCGACCGAACACCTCGAGATCGCGGTCGGAGAACATCCGTGGCATCGAGCAGGCCTTGTCGACGCCGATCCCGTGTTCACCCGTCAGCGAGCCGCCCGCCTCGAGGCAGGCGGCGAGGATCTGCTCGGCAAGCTCTTTCGCGCGCTCGACCTCGCCCGGGGCGCGGCTGTCGTAGAGGACGAGCGGGTGGAGGTTGCCGTCGCCCGCGTGGAACACGTTCCCGACCCGCAGGCCGTACTCGGACGACAGCTCCTCGATCCGGCGGAGCACCTCGGGGAGCTTCGTGCGGGGCACGACACCGTCCTGGACGTAGTAGTCGGGCGAGATCCGGCCCATCGCCGGGAACGCGCCCTTCCGGCCCTTCCAGAGGAGCACACGCTCCGCGTCGTCGCTCGCGACCCGGATCTCGAACGCGCCCTGAGCGCGGCAGATGCGGTCGACGGCCACGACGTCCTCCTCGACCTGGACCGCGACCCCGTCGAGCTCGACCAGCAGCACCGCCTCGGCACCTTGCGGGTAGCCGAGCCGGAAGGCGAGCTCCGCGGCCTCGATCGTGAGGCGGTCCATCATCTCGAGCGCTGCCGGCGAGATCCCGGCCCCGACGATCGCGGACACCGCGCCGCCCGCGTCGTCGAGCGAGCGGAACGCCGCGAGCTGCGTGACCACGATCTCGGGGCTCCGCACGATGCGCAGCGTCGCCTCGACGGCGATCCCGAGCGTCCCCTCCGAGCCGACGAAGAGGCCCAGCAGGTCGGGCCCGTCGGGGTCGAGGGCCTTGCCGCCCAGCTCGACGAGCTCCCCGTCGGGCAGCACGACCTTGAGGCCGGTCACGTGCGTGACCGTGAAGCCGTTCTTGAGGCAGTGCGCGCCGCCGGAGTTCTCGGCGACGTTGCCGCCGATCGTGCACACCTGCTGCGACGAGGGATCCGGCGCGTAGAAGAAGCCGTCCGCCGCGATCGCCTTCGTCACGTCGAGGTTCGCGACCCCGGGCTCGACGACGACCCGCTGCGCGTCGAGGTCGATCTCGAGGATCCGTTCCATCCGCGCCACCGAGACGACGACGCCGTCCGCGACCGGCAGCGCGCCGCCCGAGAGCCCGGTGCCGGCACCCCGGGCGACGAACGGGATCCCGTGAGCGCTGCAGAGCCGGAGCACCGCCTGCACCTCGGCCACCGATCCCGGCAGCACGACGCACGCGGGCGTGGCGCGCCAGCCGGTGAGGCCGTCGCAGTCGTACACGCGAAGGTCGTCCGGGGCGGTGAGGACGTGCGCGGCGCCGACCGCGCCGACGAGCTGGGCAACGATCGACGTCTCGAGCGCCACGCGGGCAAGTCTACTTCGCTCCTACCCGTTCTCCGTCGCCCGGCGATGCACTAGGATCGCCCCATGCCGATCCCGATCTCCCGCCCCGGCAAGATCATCTGCGTCGGGCTCAACTACAAGGACCACGCCGAGGAGCAGGGTGTCGCGCTGCCGCCGGCGCCGCTCTTCTTCGCCAAGTACACGTCGTCGCTCGTCGGGCCGGGCGACCCGATCGTGATCCCGTCCGTCGTCGAGCAGGCCGACTACGAGGCGGAGCTCGGGGTCGTGATCGGCCGGACCGTGAAGAAGGTGTCGCGTGAGAACGCGTTCGAGGCGGTGAAGGGCTATCTCGTCGCCAACGACGTCTCCGCCCGCGACCTCCAGTTCGCCGACAAGCAGTGGACGCGCGGGAAGTCGCCGGACACGTTCTGCCCGGTCGGGCCGATGACGCCGGCCTCGGAGGTCGCCGATCCGCACGCCCTCGGGATCCGCGCGATCCTGAACGGCGAGACGATGCAGGACTCGTCCACCTCCAACCTCATCTTCGGGATCGACGAGATCATCAGCTACGCCTCCCAGACCTCGACGCTCGAGGAAGGGGACCTCATCCTCACGGGCACGCCGGCCGGGGTCGGCGTCTTCCGCGATCCCCAGCGGCTGCTGCGGCCGGGAGACGAGATCACGATCGAGATCGACGGGCTCACCTCGATCACGAACCCCGTCGTCGGCGAGTAGCACCGCGGCCGGGGCGCGCCCGTGAGCGCGAACGGGCTCTCCGGACATCACCGGACGGCGCTCCTCGTCGGCCTGCTCCTCGGCGCGCTCGCCCTCCGCCCGCAGATCGTCGGCGTCGGGCCGCTGATCCCGCGGATCCAGGACGACCTCGACACCTCGCACGCGGTCGTCGGTCTCCTGGGAACGATCCCGGTCGTCTGCATGGGCATCTTCGCGCCGCCGGCCGCGTACATGGCGTCCGTGCTCGGCACCCGGCGGACGATCGGTCTCGCGATCCTCGTGGTCGGGGTGTTCGGCGTCCTGCGGACGCTCGTCGACGAGGCCTGGCTCGTCGTCGTCCTCACCTGGCCGGTCGGGATCGGCATGGGCGTCGCCGGCGCCCTGGCGCCGGTCGCGGTCAAGGAGCGGCTCGGGACGCGACCGGCGGCCGGCACGGGCGCGTACACGACCGGGATCCAGACCGGGGCGTTCGTCTCGGCCGCGATCGCCGTTCCGCTCGCCGACGCGCTCGGCGGCTGGCGCTGGTCGCTCGGGCTGATGTCAACCGTCTCGATCGTGCTCGGCGTGATCTGGTTCCGTCTCGTCGACGACGTGCCGCGCCCGGCCGTCCGCGTCCGGCCGCCGCGGCTGCCGTGGTCGAGCCCGATCGCCTGGCTCCTCGTGGCGGCGTTCGGGTGCATGGCGATGTCGTACTACGGGCTCAACGCCTGGTTGGCCGACAGCTTCGTCGAGCGTGGCTGGAGCGAGAGCTCGGCGGGGTGGCTGCTCGCGCTCTCGCAGCTCTCGGCGATCCCGGCGTCGTTCGGGATCCCGTGGCTCTCGGATCGGGTCGGACGCCGGCAGCCGTTCCTCGTCGGCATGAGCTCGACGTTCCTCCTCGCAGTGCTCCTGATCGTCGTCGTCCCCTCGGGCGCCTGGGCGTGGGCGCTCTTCATCGGCCTTGCACAGGGCGGGATGTTCGGGCTCGCGATCACGCTGCCGCTGGACGTCGAGGAGCGGGTCGAGCGCGTCGGCGCGCTGCTCGCGATGCAGCTCGGGCTCGGCTACACGATCGGCGCCACGAGCCCGTTCGTCCTCGGCGCGATCCGCGACGCGACCGGCTCCTTCAGCGGCTCCCTCTGGGCGATCGTCGGTCTTCTCGTCCTCCTCGTCACCTGCGTCTCGCTGCTCCCGCGCGCGCGGCGCCGCGAGGCCGTCGCGATCGGGGGCTGAGCCGAGCCGGTGAGCTGGATCGTCCTCACCGGTGTCTCCCTCGCGGCCGCCGTGGCTGCCTGGGCCTGGCTCGAGGCTGGCCTCCTGCGGACGCGGTCGCTCGAGCTCGCGGTGCCCGGTCTGCCGGCGGCGCTCGACGGCGTCCGGGTCGTCCACCTCTCCGACTTCCATCTCGGCGCGCCGCTCTCGCGCGGGAACGGCGCCTCCGAGCGCGCCGCAGCCTGGGCGGCGGGACGCGGCGCGGAGCTCGTCTGCATCACCGGCGACCTCGTCTCGCACCCCCGCGGCGAGCCGCGTCTGCGGCGGATCATCGACCTGCTCGGGACGCCGTACGTCGTGCTCGGGAACCACGACGTCGCGATCACCCGCGACCCCTTTTCGCGGGCTGCCGAGCTCGACGATCTCGCTGCCGCCGTGCTGCTCCAGGACGCGTCGGTCGTGGTCGACGTCCGCGGCGTCTCCGTGCAGATCGCGGGCCTCGACCCGCGGACGTACAACCTCGACCGCGAGAGCGGCCCCTCGCTCGCCGATCCGGAGGCGGGGCTCCGGATCCTGCTCTGCCACTACCCGCGCGTCGTCAACCGGCTCACTCCCGGCGTCTTCCACCTCGTGCTCGCGGGCCACCTCCACGCCGGCCAGATCGTCCTCCCGTTGCCCTGGAAGCGGATCACGCTCGCGCACCCGTCGGCGACCTTCGTGCGCGGCGTCTACCGCACGGGCGCGACGGTGCTCCACGTCTCGCCCGGCACGGGGACGACGTTCGTGCCGTTTCGCCTCTTCGCGCGGCCCGAGGTCACCGAGCTCGTGCTCCGGCCTGCCTAGAATCGGGTCCATCGACGCGCAGCCGGTCATCTCGCACGAGATCCTCGCCGCCTATGCCGGCGACGTGGCCCGCACGGTCGACGGCGTCCTCGGGCTGTTCGAGAGCCCGCTCCACCGGAAGCCCGTCCGCGTCGACGCGGCGAACGGAGAGGTCTCGATCGAGATCCACCTCTCGGTCGCCTTCGGCGCGCACGTGCCCACCGTCGGCGCGGCCGTCCAGGAGGCAGTCGTCCGGTACCTCGAGCGGATGGCGCACGTGCGGCCCGCGACCGTGGACGTCGTCGTCGACGACGTGCAGGCGCCGCGCGCCGCCGCCTGAGCAGGTGGCCGGGCCGCGCATCATCGGGCTCACGACGGCCACCGTCGAGCACGCGCCCGCGGTGTGCCACGACTGCGTGTGGTGGCAGTCGCGCGGGAATCGCACGGCGTCGAAGGCGCGATGGGCGGAGAAGGCCCAGGAGGAGGCCGGGGCGTGGGGCACCGTCTACCTGGACGAGGACGGCGGGCTGCTCGGGTCGATGCAGTACGGCCCGGCCGGGCTCTTCCCGCGCGCGCACGACCTGCCGGCCGGCCCGCCGTCGGACGACGCCGTGCTCGTCACCTGCGCCTACATCCGCGCGGCCGACGCCGAGTGGGTGGAGAAGTCGCTCTTCCTGGCGGCGATCGGGGAGGCGCGTGACCACGGGGCGCGGGCGCTCGAGGCGTTCGCGTACCGCTATCCACCGACTGCGACGCCGGAGGAGCGGTTCGTCCGCCACCGCACCGTCTTCCCGCGGGACTTCCTCGACGAGTTCGGGTTCCTGACGCTTCGACGCAAGGGCAGCGTCGAGCTGTGCCGGCTCGAGCTCGGAGGCCTCGTCCCGGTCGAGGCGGGGAAGCGCGCGAAGGTGCTGCGCGTCGTGCAGGAGGCGTTCACGCCGCCGCCGGCCCCCGTGCCGCCGGCGTGAGGCGATGAGCGGCTTGCGTCTGATGCCGGCCGGATGCGTTCACATCCGGACGACGAGGGA
>VGCB01000166.1 GCA_016870235.1 Actinomycetota bacterium
ACGCGTCGCGCGTACACCGTTTCCGCCGGCTTCGAGGAGGTGCCGGTGTTCGACGGCGCCACCCTCCGCGAGGGATGCACCGTGCCCGGCCCCGCGATCATCGAGGAGGTGACGACGTCGATCGTCGTCACCGAGGGCTGGGTGGCCACCGTCGACGACCGTGGCGCGTACGACCTGCGGCGGCCGGGATAGCGATGGACGTCGAGGCCAGGCTCCGGCAGCTCGAGGCCCGCGCAGCCGTGCAGGACCTGCTCGGCGCGTACGCGGACGCCGTCGACCGTCAGGACGTCGAGGCGCTGGGACTCCTCTTCGCCGACGACGTCGAGTGGGTCAGCCCCGGTCGCGCGGAGGCCTCGGGGCGCGCGGCCGTGCTCGACTACTACGCGGCGTGGTTCGCGTCGCCCTACCGCGGGTCGCGGCACCACGTCTCGAACGTCGTCGTCGGCGTCGCCGCGGACGGGCTCGAGGCGACAGCCCGCGCCTACTTCTTCGAGGTCGTCGCCCACGGAGACGCCTCCCTCGTCGGCTGGGGGAACTACGTGGACGTGTGCGCTCCCGACCCGGACGGCCGCTGGCGCATCCGGCACAAGACGGTCGAGCTACTCCGGCTCGCCCGGCTGGACGAGGGCTGGGCCGGCCCTGAAGCGATACTCACCCCTGACCGAGGAGGCGCCGCATGAAGTTCGGGCTGCTGTTCCGACCCCAGGATCCCCCCGACGCGAAGAACATCCGTCGCCGCTGGCAGGAGATCCTGCGAGCCTCCGAACTCGCGGAGGACGTGGGCTTCGACGGGCTCTTCGTGCCGGAGCATCACATGCTCGACGACGGCTACCTGCCGGCTCCCCTGATCGGGATGGCTGCGATCGCGGCCCGGACACGCCGCGTCGACGTCGGCTCGACGATCCTCCTCTCGCCCCTCTACAACCCGGTTCAGCTCGCCGAGCACGCGGCGATGATCGACGTGATCTCGGGTGGGCGCTTGATCCTCGGCTGCGGGCTCGGCAACTACGCGCCGGAGTTCGAGCTGATGGGGCGCAGCAAGTCCAACCAGGTCGCGCTCTTCGAGGAGGGTATCCGGATCATGCGTCGCCTCTGGACGGGCGAGGAGCTCGACTACGAGAGCGACGTCTACCGCTTCAAAGGCAGGATCCGCCCGCTGCCCGGGAACATCCGGCTCTGGATGGGGGCGCAGTCCGTACCCGGGGTCAAGCGGGCTGCGCGTCTCGGCGCTCCCTGGCCGACCGATCCCCTGCACTCGATCCACGTGATCGCCGACTGGGCGCGGGTCTACCGCGAGACCGCCGAGGAGTACGGGACGCTGCCGCAGACGTCGGTCGCCCTCCTGCGCGACGGCTGGGTCGCGGACGACATGGACGCGGTCGAGCGCGAGTGGTGGTCGTGCATCCGCGCCGAGCACTGGTTCTACATCTCCCAGATCCCACGCTGGGACGAGGAGCGCGAGCCGTTCCTCGCCGGGGTGAAGGAGGAGAAGGACCTCACTTTCGCGGGCCATCACGTCGACCGCCTCGTCGTCGGCAATCCGGAGCAGTGCATCGAGACGATCCGCCGATTTGAGAGCATCGTTGGGAACGACTACCTGATCATGACCCTGCGCATGGCCGCGGGACCCGACCACGGCAAGGAACTCGAAGCGATACACCGGTTCGGGACCGAGGTGATAGTAGGATACAGGTCTGGGGGGTAGCCAGCGGTCAACGGGTTCCTGTGGCCCGGTTGGTCGGCGGAAGACCATGACGCAGCCTAGGAGGACGCGCCACGCAAAGAGACAAAGACGCGCACAGTTCTAAGGACATCATAATCTCGAAACCAATCCCAAAGGAGGAATATGAATAAGCCATTGGTTCGGCGGCGGCCCAAGGTCGTGCTCGCCGTCTCCGTGCTCACGCTTGCCGTCGCGGTGACGGCGACGGTGAGCCCGGCAGGCGCCTCACCCGCGGCGCTCGACAGGACGCCGTGGTACGCGAAGGGCGAGCCAGCACAGACGGACTCGACCGGCGCGCGCGGCGCGTACGACAGGGCCCAGGGCATCGCCGCCGCAAAGAAGGCGGGCCCGAAGGTGAAGCTGCCGAAGCTCAAGGCCGGCTTCATCCAGATCATCGGCGCGGTCTACTCCGCCCAGCGGATCGAGCGTGCCACGAAGACGGCAGTCCAGAAGATCGGTTGGTCGTGGGCGCGCTGCGACGCACAGGGTGACCCCGCGAAGATGGAGTCCTGCGGGCAGAGCCTGCTCAACCAGGGCGTGAACGTGCTCTTCGCGGACGGCATCGAGCCCTCGTTCATCAACGGCACGCTCATCCGCGCCAGGGACAAGCAGGTGCCGGTGTTCATCATCGGCGGCATGGTGACGCCGAGCAAACTCATCTACAACTACGCGCCGGACGAGGGCGTGGCGGCGAAAATCCTCTCCGCCGCCGTGATCAAGCAGCTCCAGGCCCTGCCCGGCACGAAAGAGGTGGCGGTCTGGAACTACCCGGCGATCTGGGGCAGCCTCCGCACGAAGGTCTTCAACGCCGAGGTCCAGAAGACCTCCGACATCAAGGTCAAGTACACGACCGACGTTGATGGAATGAACGTCGTCGACGGGACCCGCACCGGCGTCGCCTCGCAGCTGACCCAGACCCCGGACCTCAAGGGCATCTGGAACTCGTTCGACTCGGCTGCGTTCGGCGCCGCCCAGGCCGTCAAGGCCGCGTTCCCCGGCAAGGCGTTCCCCGACGCGCCGTGCGTCTGGACGTTCTCCGGTGACCCGCCGCAGTTCGACGCGATGCGCAAGGGCGAGGTCTGCATCCTGCTCGACCAGGCCTACGACAACACCGGTTGGATCAGTGTCGACCAGGCGGCCGAGTGGTTCGCCCGCAAGAAGGTCCCGTCGCGGAGGCTCGACGGAGGCTACGGTCGGAGCGTGAGCTTCCATGAGCAGACGATCGTGACGAAGGCGAACGTGCCGAAGCCGGGAGAGTGGCTCCAGTCGCCCACGTCCGCCAAGACGTTCTTCACGGCCAAGTGGGCCGAGGAGTTCACGCAGTAGAAGCACGCAGAAGGGAGGACAGGAGCGCGCGTCGGGGACCGTGGGGCCCCGGCGCGCGCCCCCGCTCCCGCGTGGCGCCCACCGAAAGAGGCCTCTCCGTGCCCCATCCGATCCCGATCGAGGCGATCCCGGCCCGTGGCGGGCAGAGGTTCCAGTTCCACGGCCGGGCCGAGATCCGGAACGTGTCCGAGGCCGCAGGCACCGAGGAGACGAAGGTGCGGCATGTCGCGTTCGAGGCGGGTGCGCGATCGCGTCCGCACGCTCACCCGTTCGATCAGCTCCTCTACTTCCTGCAGCCCGGGATCGTCGCTGTCGACGGCGGCGACGACGTCCTGATCGAGGCGGGCGAGGTCGTCGTGCTGCCGGCGAACGTGCCGCACATGCACGGCGCCTGCGAGGGTGCCCCGTCGGCGCACCTCTCGATCATGCGCGAGATCGGGTCGACCGAGTACGACGTCCCGATGCCGGCCGGTTGGGAGCGCTACCGCGCGGGCCCGTAGTCGGGATCCACGTCAGCCCTTGCGGAGGCCGGCCTGCACGCAGAGCGGCAACAGCTCGTCCTTGAACTGACGCAATCCCGCCGCGTAGTCGGGCCAGTTGAGCGTGATCCCGTCGAACCCGGCCGCGGCCATCTTCACCATCCCGTCGACGACCTGCTCGGGCGTGCCGTGCAGCGGAATCGCCCCCATGCCGCCGATGATGAGCGCCTTCATCCGGTCGAGATCCTCCTTGGGGATCGAGCCCGAATGGAGCCCGACCTCGTCGGTCATCGTCGTCGCGGCAACCCAGTCACCCTTCTCGTGGACGTAGTAGTCGACGTACCGCTTCACCTCCGCCTCGGTGTCGCGACACACGATCGAGCCCATCCCGAACACCATCACCTCGCGCCCGAACTCCCGGCGGGCGTACTCCTTGCAGTCCTTGATCAACGCCGCCGCGATCTCGAGGTCGGGGGCAACCGCGAAGTTGATGTCGCAGTGCTTTGCCGCGAACGCCCGGCCGGCCGGGCTCGAGCCCGCGCCCATCAGGATCGGGTGTGGCTGCTGCAGCGGCTTTGGATCGGAGTCGGCGTCGTACACCTGCAGGTATCTGCCGTCGTGCGTGAACGGCTCCTGCTCGGTCCAGAGGCGACGGCAGATAGTCATCCACTCGTCGGCGTACACGTAGCGCTCGTCGTGCTCCAGCATGACCTTCGAGCCGAAGAGGCGGAACTCGCGGCTGAACCAGCCGGCGACGACGTTCGCCGCGGCGCGCCCGCCCGAGATGTGGTCGAGCGTCGCGACCTGCTTCGCGAACATCACCGGATGCACCGACGGCATCAGCACCGTCGTGAAGATCTGCGTCCTCTCGGTCTTCGCCGCAAGGCCCGCGGCCCAGGTCGTGGTCTCGAAGTTTCGCTGGCCCGGGTTCGTGTCGCCCTGCATCCCCTTCCAGCGGACGTACGGGACGATGCCCTCGATCCCCGCCTCCTCCACGAGCCGGGCCACCTCGACGCTCTCCTCCCACTCCGCCTTCAGCGTCCCCTCGGCGGCCGTCATCGTGCAGCCACCCTGCGCGCTCATGCCGAAGACCATCAGCTTGAGCGGGTTCTCGCTGAAGAGCGGCGCGCCGCCCTCCCTGCGCTCAAGAGCCATTGTCGCCATCCCCGTTCCTCCGACGTGTCGGGTGTGAGACGTGATCAGGAGTTCGGTCGGGGCGGCGGCGGCGCGTCCGAGTACGAGACGCCCTCGAGCGCGAGGCCCGACGCCAGTCCGGTCAGGAGGTGCTGCCGCTCGAAGGTGTTCAGCGCCTCCCGGGTATAGCGGAGATGGGGGAGCGGCCACTTGGCCCACTCGAGCGCGATCTCCCACGCGCGGCCCATCAGCTGATCGTGCGGGACGATCTCGTTGACGACACCGAGCTCGAGCGCCTCGCGCACCGGGATCTCCTGCCGCATCATCAGGAAGTACTTGGCGCGGCGGTGCCCGATCAGCCAGGGCCAGATCAGGTGGACACCGTCACCGGGCACCGTCCCGGTCGTGAAGTGGGTCTTGTCTGCGAAGACCGTCGTGTCCGACGCGATCACGATGTCGGCCAGCAGCGGCATCTCCGCGTGGATGAAGGCAGGCCCGTTGACGGCGCCGATGACGGGCACGTCGATCTCCAAGAGGTTGCGGAGCATGCGCTTGCCCTCCCAGTAGGTGACCTCCCAGTTTCCGCCGCCGACGCCGATGTTCAGCTTCGCGAAGGCAGGGCGGTCGATCGAGGCGCAGAACGAGTCGCCCGTCCCGGTGACGATCACCACCTTGGTCTCGCGATCCCCCGCGACCTCGGCGAAGGCGTAGCCGGCCTCGCGGTGCGCTTCTGGAGTCCAGCGGAGAGGCCCGCCCTCGGTGTGGAAACGGATCTCGGTGACGCCGTCGCGGTGCGTCAGAACGATTGACTCGTAGTCGCTCATCAGGATGCCTCCACCTCGTTGACTGCTGCGATTCAACCATCGCCCGTCCGGCCCGGTCGGGGTCATGTAACACGACTGTGCATCAGAGTTGACACGTGTGTCGAAATCCTCCGATGATTGACTCCGAACAGAGCTCCGAGGAGGACACGTTCCGCCGGAGCGGAGACGAGATGAGCGCGAGACCGACGACGACTGGCATCGAGGCGCCGCCGGCAGGCGACCGGGAGGCGCAGCACGCGTACTACGCGGCGCTCCGCGACCGGGGAGAGGTGCTGTGGGACGAGGGTCGCCGGGCCTGGCTCGTCGTGTCGCACCGCATGGCGAAGGAGCTCGCCCGCCGCGAGGAGAAGAGCGTCCGCTCCGCGATGGCGTTCCGCCGCGAGCGGTTCCTCGGGATGGACTGGGACACGTACGCGTGGTACCAGGGCGGGCACCGGCGCATCAACCTCCTCACGGGCGAGGAGCACCAGCGCGTCCACCGCTGGTGGATGTCGGTCTTCACCCCGAAGGTGATCGACACCTGGCGCGCCGACGTGATCCGGCCCGTGGTGCACGCCCAGATCGGCCGCCTCGGCCGCACGGGCCGGACCGAGCTCGGTCTCCTCGCGGACGGCGTCCACATCCGCATCATCGCGGGCACCGTCGGCATGCCCTGGACCGACGACGCCTGGATGGAGCGCTGGGAGAGGCTCAGCGAGGCGAACCAGCGCGTCAAGTGGTACATGTCCGAGGCGTCGGTTCCCGAGGAGATCGTCCAGGCCGGCCTCGAGGCCTCGGCGGAGATCCGGGACGAGCTGCTGACATGGGTGCGGCACCACTGCGGCGGCACCGGCGACTCGCTGCTCGAGATGATGTGGCGGGACTTCCCCTCGCTGCTCGAGGACGTCACCGAGGAGGACGTGCTCGCGAACCTGAAGCCGTCGTTCGAGACGAACTCGACCCGTGCGGTGATCCGGAAC
>VGCB01000167.1 GCA_016870235.1 Actinomycetota bacterium
TCCGCCGCGAGGGCGCCGAATCGCTCGCGGTCCTCCGCGAGGTCGATCGCCGCGTGCGGGGTGCCCATGATCCGGTAGCCGGCGCCCTCGATCGGGCGCGCCAACCGGAGCGGCGTCTGGCCGCCGAACTGGGTGACGACCCCGACCGGCTTCTCGCGATCGAGGACGGCGAGCACCTCCTCGGGCGAGAGCGGCTCGAAGTAGAGACGGTCGGAGGTGTCGTAGTCGGTCGACACCGTCTCCGGATTGCAGTTGACCATGATCGCCTCGTAGCCGAGCGACCGGAAGGTCTGTGCCGCGTGGACGCAGCAGTAGTCGAACTCGATGCCCTGGCCGATCCGGTTCGGGCCGGAGCCGAGGATGACGACCCGCTCCCGGTCGGAGACGGGTGGGGCCTCGTCCTCCTCTCCCCAGGTCGAGTAGTAGTAGTTCGAGGCGGCCGCGACCTCGCCGCCGCAGGAGTCGACGCGCCGGTACGACGGCCGGATTCCCTTCGCCTTGCGGGCGAGCCGCACGTCCTCGCCCGAGGTGCCCCAGGCGGCGCCGATCGAGTCGTCGCCCCAGCCGGCGCGCTTCGCCCGCAGGATGTCGCGGGAGGCGAGCTCTCGCCGCGCCTGGGCCAGCTGCTCCTTGAACCACGGATGGACGCCGTCGGGGATGTCGTCGAACGTCGCCCACGGCGTCGGCGAACCCGGATCGAGCTCCCGCGAGCCGAAGGCCTTGAGGAACGCCTCCGTGAACGTCCGGCCGATGCCCATCGCCTCCCCCACCGACTTCATCTGCGTGCCGAGCGTCGGGTCGGCGCCCGGGAACTTCTCGAACGCGAACCGCGGGAACTTGACGACGACGTAGTCGAGCGTCGGCTCGAAGCTCGCGGGCGTCGTGCGCGTGAGGTCGTTCGGGATCTCGTCGAGCGTGTACCCGACGGCGAGCTTCGCGGCGACCTTCGCGATCGGGTAGCCCGTGGCCTTCGAGGCGAGCGCGGACGACCGCGAGACGCGCGGGTTCATCTCGATGACGCGGAGCTCGCCGGTCTCCCGACAGCGCGCGAACTGGATGTTGGAGCCGCCCGTCTCGACGCCGACGGCGCGGATGATCGCTGCCGAGGCGTCGCGGAGCTCCTGGTAGGCCTCGTCCGAGAGCGTCATCTGCGGCGCGACCGTGACCGAGTCGCCGGTGTGGACTCCCATCGGGTCGAGGTTCTCGATCGAGCAGACGATGACGACGTTGTCGTTCCGGTCCCGGATCACCTCGAGCTCGAACTCGTCCCAGCCCTTGAGCGAGGCGTCGACGAGCACCTGGCCGATCGGGCTCTCGTGCAGCCCACGCTCGACCTGCCGTCGCAGCTGGTCCGGGGTCTCCGCGAACCCGCCGCCGTGGCCGCCGAGGGTGAAGGCCGGGCGCACGACCGTCGGCGTCGGCAGCCCCTCGGCCTGCGCGGGGTCGGTGAGGATCCACGACTCCGGGCAGCGGAGGCCGCAGCTCTCGACCGCCTTGCGGAAGAGGTCGCGGTCCTCGGCCCGGCGGATCACGTCGGGCTTCGCCCCGATCAGCTCGACGCCGAGCTCGTCGAGGATGCCCGCGTCGGCCAGCTGGATCGCGAGGTTGAGAGCCGTCTGCCCGCCCAGGGTCGGCAGCACCGCGTCGGGCCGCTCGCGCCGGAGGACGTCGGCGACGCCCTCGAGGTCGAGCGGCTCGATGTAGGTCCGATCCGCGAAGCCGGGGTCGGTCATGATCGTGGCCGGGTTCGAGTTGACGACGATCGTGCGGAAGCCGTCCGCCCGCAGCACCTTCAGCGCCTGGCAGCCGGAGTAGTCGAACTCGCACGCCTGCCCGATCACGATCGGGCCGGAGCCGATCACGCAGATCGACTCGATGTCCGTCCGCCGCGGCATCAGCGCCTCGCCTCGAGCGTCTCGACCCAGCCCTCGAGGATCGGCCAGGCGTCGTGCGGGCCGGGGCCCGCCTCGGGGTGGAACTGCACGGAGCGAGCGCGGAGATCGGGGAAGTCGAACCCCTCGACGGTGCCGTCGTAGAGCGAGACGTACGTCGCCTCGACGGCGTCGGTGGGCGCGACCGCGAAGCCGTGGTTCTGGCTCGTGACGAGGACACGGCCGGTGGCGCGCTCGAGCACCGGGTGGTTCGCGCCGCGATGGCCGAACGGGAGCTTGTACGTCTCGTGGCCGGTCGCGAGCCCGAGGAGCTGGTGCCCGAGGCAGATGCCGAGGATGGGCACGCGCCCGAGGAACCCCTTGATCGTCTCGATCTCGCGCTCGAGCGGCTCCGGGTCGCCGGGGCCGTTCGAGAGCATGACCCCGTCGAACGCCGCCACCTCGTCCGGGTCCCAGACGTGCGGGAGGACGGTGACGGCGGCGCCGGCGGCGACGAGCCGGCGCGTGATCGAGCGCTTCGCGCCGTAGTCCATGACAGCGACCCGCACGCGCCCGTCGGCGGTGGCCACCTGGGGCTCACGCACCGACACCTGCTCGACGAGCGCCGTCCCCGCCATCCCGGGCGACGACCGCACCTGCGCGAGCGCGTCCTCGACGGTCAGCTCGCGCTCGTCGGCGACGGTGACCGCGCGCATGGCGCCGGCGTCGCGCAGCCGCAGCGTCAGCCCTCGCGTGTCGACCTCGTCGAGGGCGACGATCCCGTGCTCGGAGAGCCACGCGGCCCAGTGGTCGCCGCCGAGCCGCCGCATCAGCACGGCCTTGGCGTGGATCCGCGACGACTCCATCCGCCGCTCGTCGACGCCGTAGTTGCCGACCATCGCGGTCGTGAAGCAGATCAGCTGCTCCTCGAAGCTCGGATCGGTGACGGTCTCCTGGTAGCCGGTCATCCCGGTCGTGAAGACCGCCTCGCCGAAGGCGAGCCCGGGCGCGCCGACCGACCGGCCGCGGAACACGGTGCCGTCCTCGAGCAGGAGGTAGCCGGGCGTCCCGATCACAGGCTGTACACCTCCCGACCGTCGGCGACCGTCCGCACGACCCGCCCGTGGAGCCGCTCGCCGAGGAGCCACGAGTTCGTCGACCGCGACCGGAACCCGTCGGCCGTCACCGTCCACTCCGCCTCGAGGTCGAGCAGGACGAGGTTGGCGCGCTCGCCGACCGCGATGCGCGGCACGGGCAGCGAGAATGCCCGCGCCGGCCCCGTCGACATCCGTTCGAGCAGCGTGCCGAGAGGGAGCGCGCCGGGCTCGACGAGGGTCGTATAGAGCGCCGCGAACGCGGTCTCGAGGCCGGTGACGCCGAACGGCGCCTCCTCGAACGGCGCCTCCTTCTCGTGGAGCGCGTGGGGTGCGTGATCGGTGGCGATGCAGGAGATCGTGCCATCGCGCAGCGCCTCGAGGAGCGCCTGCCGATCGTCCTCGCCGCCGAGCGGCGGGTTCATCTTCGCGTTCGCGTCGAGGCTGCGGACGAGCTCGTCTGTGCGGCAGAGGTGGTGCGGGCTGACCTCGGCCGTGACGGCGACGCCGAGCGAGAGGGCGTGACGGAGCGCCTCGACCGACTCCTTCGCGGACAGGTGCATGAGGTGCAGCGGCCGGTTCTCGTACCGCGCGAGCAGCAGGTCGCGCTCGACCATCGCCGCCTCTGCGATCCCCGGCCAGCCGGCGAAGCCGAGCTCGGCGGAGACGGGCCCCTCGTGCATCTGGCCGTCGCGGGAGAGGCTCGTCTCCTCGCAGTGGAGCGTGAGGATGCGGCCGGCGACGGCGCTGTACTGCAGGGCCCGCTGCATCAGCCCGGCGGACGCGACCGGCTTGCCGTCGTCGCTGAACGCCGCCGCGCCGGCGGCAGCGAGGTCGGCCATCTCGGTCAGCTCCTCGCCGCGCAGGCCCTTCGAGATCGCGGCCATGAAGCCGATCGGCACGAGCGCCTCCTCGCGGGCGCGCTCGACGAGCGAGGCGAGCACGGACGCGCTGTCGACGACCGGATCGGTGTTCGGCGGCGCCACGATCGCGCAGTAGCCGCCGGCCGCGGCGGCGGCGGTCGCGGTGGCGATCGTCTCCTCGTCCTCGCGGCCCGGCGTGCGGACGTGGACGTGCGGATCGACGAAGGCCGGCGCGAGCACGAGCCCCGCGCGTCCGGTGCCGCGGCCGGGCTCGATCGCCGCGATCCGTCCGCGCTCGACGCGAATCGTGGCGACGAGGTCGAGGCCTTCGGCCGGGTCGAGCACGCGGAGGTCCTCGATCACGAGGTCGTCGGCCGCTCCGTTGCGGCAGAAGAGGACGTCCGTCATGCGACCTCCATCGGCTCGACCTCGGCCACGCGCACGGGCCCTGTCGCCAGGAGGTCGTAGAGCACCGCCATCCGGACGACGAGCCCGAACCGGACCTGCTGGGTCACGAGCGCCTGCGGCGCGTCGGCGACGCGCGGGTCGATCTCGACGCCGCGGTTCATCGGGCCCGGGTGCATGACGATCTGGCCGGGCCGCACGCGCTCGGGCGTCACGCCCCAGAGCGCGGAGTACTCGCGCAGCGAGGGGACGAACGCGGCGCCGGGCAGCATCCGCTCGTGCTGCATCCGGAGCACGTAGACGACGTCGGCGTCGGCGATCGCGTCGATCGAGGTCGACGTCTCGCAGCCGAGCGCCTCGATCCCGCGGGGGATCAGGGTCGGCGGCCCGACGAGCGTGCTGCGGGCGCCGACCAGGGTCAGCGCCTCGAGGAGCGAGCGGGCGACGCGCGAGTGGAGGACGTCGCCGACGATCGCGACGTGCACGCCTTCGAGGCGGCCGAGCGCGTCGCGGATCGTGTAGAGGTCGAGCAGCGCCTGCGTCGGATGCTGGTGCTTGCCGTCGCCCGCGTTCACGACGTGGGCGTTCGTCGCGCGGGCGACGAGGTCGGCGGCGCCGATGTGCGGGTGGCGGATCACGATCACGTCGGGGTCGTAGGCGGCGAGCGTGAGCGCGGTGTCCTTCAGCGACTCCCCCTTGTCGACCGAGGAGCCGGACGAGCGGAGCGCCATCGTGTCCGCCGAGAGCCGCTTCGCGGCGAGATCGAAGCTCGAGAGCGTGCGGGTGGAGGACTCGTAGAAGAGGTTGACGACGAGGCGGCCGCGCAGCGTCGGCAGCTTCTTCACCTCGCGCTCGAGTGAGCGGGCGAGCGCGGCGGCGGTGTCGAGGATGCGCCCGGCGGCCGCCCGATCGAGGTCGCCGATCCCGATCAGGTGCCGTCGGGCAGGACGGTCCGGCGGCCGCAGGTCCTCGACGACGCGGAGCGTGTTCTCAGCCATGCGATTCCTCCTCGGCTGCGGGCAGGAGCAGGACGGCGTCGGTCTCGTCGATCTCGACGAGCTGCACCTGGACGCGCTCGTCGCGCGCGGTCGGCAGGTTCTTGCCGACGTAGTCGGGACGGATCGGCAGCTCGCGGTGGCCGCGGTCGACGAGCACCGCGAGCTGGACCCGGGCGGGGCGGCCGTAGTCGAAGAGGGCTTCGATCGCGGCCCTGATCGTGCGGCCGGTGTAGAGCACGTCGTCGACGAGGACGACCGTGCGCCCCTCGATCGGCACGTCGAGCTGGGTCGCGTGCACGACCGGCTGGGCGGCGCGCGGCGGCCCGCCGGCGCGGACGAGGACGTCGTCGCGGTGGAAGGTGATGTCGACGGCGCCGAGATCGACCTCGACGCCCGAGCGGTCGGCGACGAGGCGGCGGAGCCGCTGCGCGAGCGGAAGCCCGCGGCGATGGATCCCGACGAGCACGATGTCGTCGAGGCCGTCGTTGCGCTCGATCAGCTCATGCGCGATGCGGGCGAGGGTTCGCGCCAGGGCCTCGGCGTCGAGAAGCGTCTTCGGCGCGGGCCGGCTCGGGACGTTGGTGGTCATGCGCGCTCCTTCCGGCCTCGCTGGACCGGGTTAAAGGACGTTTCGACGAGCCTACCCGCGGCGGCAGACGGGGCGTCGCAGACCCTCCCGCCGTCGATGCTGACAAAACGCTAACGATCCACCGCGCGCCCGCCGCGTAGCCTGGACGTCGATGTGTGCCCGTGGGGTTGGTCGACCCGCGGCGGATGCGGCCCGTCGGCGCTTGCCCCGACTGCCGGGGTGGGCATGGGTCATCGTGATCGTCGCCCTTTCGGCCGCGGCGCGCGTGTTCGCCGCCCGCGGCGTCTCGGCCGCGTGGATCGCGCCCGACGAGCCGTACTACGGGCTCGTCGGCAGGAGCCTCTTCGGCGGCGACACGGTCCTGGATGGCGTGCCGGGCACGTCGCTCGTGACGCCGCTCGTCCTCGGGCTGCCGACGCTCGTCTTCGACGACGTCGCGTCGGTGGTGTCGGCGGCGCAGGTCATCCACGCGGTCCTGATGTCGACGGTCGTCGCCGTCGCCTTCGCGTGGGCCCGGCCGCTCGCCGGCGAGCGCTGGGCCTACGCGGCCGGAGCGCTCGCCGCCCTCGCGCCGGGAATGGCCTACGCGGGGCTGATG
>VGCB01000168.1 GCA_016870235.1 Actinomycetota bacterium
CGAGCACGGACCCCGTCAGAGGTTGTGACACGCCACCCACCTTCCCGGTCGCAGCTCGCGGAGGGCGGGCGGCTCGGCGCGACACACGTCCGAGACGAGCTCGCAGCGATCGGCGAACGGACACTGATTCCCGATAGCTCCGGGCTCCGGGATGCGGCCCGGGATGAACGCGATCCCGCTCTCGTCGGTGAGCGAGCGGACGAGTCCGCGCGTGTACGGGTTGAGGGGATCGGAGAGGACGTCGCCGGTGTCCCCGATCTCGAGCACGACGCCGGCGTAGAGCACGGCCACGATCTCCGACATTGCGCGGATCACTGCGAGGTCGTGCGAGATCAGGAGCAGCGCGGCGCCGCGCTCGCGCGCCGAGTCGGCCATCACCTCGAGCACCTGCGCCTGGATCGTGGCGTCGAGGCCCGTCGTCGGCTCGTCCGCGATCAGGAGCGACGGGTCGCAGATGAGCGCGGTCGCGATCACGGCGCGCTGGGCCATGCCACCGCTCAGCTGGTGCGGGTGGCTGCGCGCGCGCACCTCGGCATCGGCGATGCCCAGCGCGTCGAGAAGCGCGACGGCCCGCTCCCACGCCTCGCCGCGCGTCACCTCCGTGTGCGCGCGGCACACGTTCGCGATCTGCTCCCCCACCGTGAGCAGCGGGTTCAGCGAGCCGACCGCGTTCTGGTAGACGATGCCGATCTCGCGGCCGCGGATCCCCTGGAGCTCGCGTTCCGAGAGCGTCGTCAGCTCGCGGCCGCCGAACGCGATCGAGCCCTCGGTGCGCACGACGCCGCTCGGCAGCAGGCCGAGGATCGCGCTCGCGGTCATGCTCTTGCCCGAGCCGCTCTCGCCGACGACGCCGACACGCGCGCCCCGGGGGACGACGAGCTCGACCCCGCGCAGGAGAGGCACGCCGCCGCTTCGCGAGTGGGCCGCCACCCACAGCCCGCTGATCTCGAGCAGCGGCTCGGCGGCCAGGCCGGCGAGGGGCCGCGACGGGCCGGTCAGGGGCTCAGCTCGCATACCACCTGCTCAGCTGCCGGCCGATGCCGCCGAACGCGAACACCGCGACGATGATGGCGAGGCCGGGGAAGAGCACCGGCCACCACTCGCCGTAGATGATCCCGCCGGCGCCGACCTGGATCATCGACCCCCACTCGGGCTCCGGCTTCGGGACGCCCTGGCCGATGAAGGCGAGCCCGGCCACGATCTGGATCGCGTAGGCGCACGAGAGCGAGACCTGGGAGGAGAACGGCCCGAGCGCGTTCGGCAGCACGTGGCGCGCGATGATCCTGGTGGGCCCGAGCCCGGCGCAGCGTGCGGCCGCGATGAAGTCGCTCGCGTGGAGCGGCAGCACGACCGACCGCGTCAGGCGCAGGAAGATCGGCACGTTGCCGAAGGCGATGATCCCGACGAGGACGCCGCGGGAGTTGCCGGCCGCCGCGAAGACCATGAGCGCGAAGAGCAGGAACGGCAGCGCCTGCGCCATGTCCGAGATGCGGGAGAGCACGTCGTCGACGATCCCGCCGAGGTACCCGGCCGCCGCCCCGACGGGGACGCCGATCGCCGCCCCGATGAGGACGCCCACGATCGCGATCGTAAGGTCCGTCCGCGCTCCCCAAAGGACGCGGGAGAAGACGTCCATGCCGTTCGTGTCGGTGCCGAAGAGGTGATCCCACGACGGCGACAGGAGCTTGGCGTCGAGATCGGCGGTGACGGGGTCGTACGGCGCGATCCACGGCGCCAGCAGCGCGAGCAGGATCAGCCCGAACAGGATGAGCCAGTAGACGGTGAGGAACGGCGAGAGCCGCGAGACCCAGGCGCGAGGCGCTTCGGCGGTCAGGACCTGGCTCATCGACGGCTCAGCCCTTCCCCCGCACACGCGGGTCGACCGCCATCGACACCAGGTCCGCGATCAGGTACGCGAGCACGTAGACCGCCGCCGCGAGGATCGTGACCCCGACCACGGGCTCGTAGTCGGAGCGCTCCATGCTGTCGACCGCATAGAGGCCGATCCCGGGCCACGCGAACACGTTCTCGACGAGGACGGTGCCACCGAGGAGGAACCCGAACGTCATCGCCGTCATCGAGAGGACGGGGAGGAGCGCGTTCCGGAGCGCGTACTGCCAGGTGATCGTCCGCTGCGGCAGCCCGAGGCTCCGGGCGCTGCGGATGAAGTCGCTCTGCAGGACCGAGATCATGCTGTTCCGGGTCAGCTGCAGGATCGGCGGGCAGGCGGTGATCGCAAGGGTCACGGCGGGCAGCACCAGGCGCGAGAGCGCCTCGCCGAGCGTGCCCCATTGGCCCGCGAGCACCGCGTCGATGACGACGAAGCCGGTGCGATCGGGCGGCGGCTCCGTGCCGATCCCGAGCTCGCCGACGGGCGTCGGCGCGACTCCCAGGTGGTAGTAGAAGACGTAGATGAGCAGGAGCCCGAGCAGGAAGCTCGGGATCGCGACGCCGAACTCGACGATGCTCTGGCTGATACGGTCGACGATGCCGCGCGGGCGGAGCGCCGAGATGACGCCGAGCGGGATCGTCCACAGGAGCCCGAGGAACATCGCCGCCACCGACAGCTCGAGCGTGGCCGGGAAGCGGTTCCAGATCTCGTCCGCGACCGGCCGTTGCGTGAACTGCGAGACGCCGAAATCGCCCTGGGAGAGGTTGCCGAGGTAGTCGACGAACTGCACGACGATCGACCGGTCGTAGCCAAGCTGGGCCCGGAGCTCGGCCACGTTCTCCTCGCTCGCGCGCTGACCGAGGATGAGGTAGACGGGATCGCCGATCAGGCGCGTGACCACGAACACGACGAGCACCACGCCGAGGATCGCGATGACCGCTGTCAGGAGCCGGCGGCCGATGTAGAGCGTCCAGCGGCCGATCGTCGCCCAGACGGACGTGGCAGCGCCGGCCCGGTCGCCCTCCGTCCGATCGCCTGCGGAGAGGCGATCGGACGGAGGGAGCTCCGGGCTCGGCGCTTCCACCGGGGCTAGCTCTTCGGCCGGAAGTGCCGGTACGTCATCAGGCCGTCCGGCTCGTAGAGGAAGCCGGTGAGGTCGTCGCGCATCGGGAGCAGGAAGTTCGGCTCGCCGAGCGAGATCAACGGCACGTCCTGGTTCAGCTGCCGCTGGATCTGGCCGGCGAGGCGCCGCCGCGTGTTCGTGTCGGTCGTGCTCGCGAGGCCCTGCACCGCCTTGTCGACGACGGGGCTCGAGTACTTGAACCAGTTGATCACGGCCTTCGTGTCGAACCAGAGGAAGCAGTGGTAGTACGGGTCGTCGACGAACGAGCCGAAGTTCGACCCGATCCACGCCTGCATCGAGCGCTTGCCGAGGTTCTCCTGGAACTTGGAGGCCGCGAGCGTCTTGATGTTCATCGTGATCCCGACCTCGCGCAGAGCCGTCTGCACCGGGATCGCGAGGGCCTGCGCGTCGGCGTCGGCCTGGCTGATCTCGCAGTCGAAGCTGAACCCGTTCGGCTGACCACCCTCGCCGAGGAGCTTCTTCGCCTGGGCCGGGTTCGTGCGGTACGGCCACGGGTTGTCCTGGAACCACACCGAGTTCCGCGGCCAGACGCCCTTCGCCATCTTCGCCTCGCCGCGGAGCACCGTCTTCACGAGCTGCTCGTACGGGATCGCGTAGGCGACGGCCTGGCGCAGCTTCACGTTGTTGAACGGGGGCTTGTCCTGCACGAACGCGAAGAAGTCCTGCGCGATCGTGTCGGCGGAGATCACCCGGACGCCGGACACGCCCTTGAGGCGGGTCGACGCCTCGGCGCTCAGGTCGGCGGCGATGTCGATGTCGCCCTGCCGGAGCAGCAGGACGCGGTCGTCCGGCGAGGGGATCACCTGCAGCACGACCGTCTGGTAGTACGGCTTCGGGCCCCAGTACCGCGGGTTCGCCTTGAGGACGAGCCGCGAGCCGGGGTTGTAGCTGTCGATCAGGTAGGCGCCGGTGGGAGCGGCGTTCCGCGAGACCCAGTCCGAGCCCCACGGGTCCTTGCTCGTGCTGTTCTTCTTCACGATCGATGTGTCGAGGAGGCCGGCGTCCTGGTCGCGGAGGAGCGGGCCGAGGATCGCGGACGGCCGCGGCAGCGTGATCTCGACCTCCTGCTTGGAGATCTTCTTCAGCTGCGAGAGCTTCGTGATCCCCATCGTGTTCCAGATGAAGAGCGCGCCTAACTTGAGCTCGATCGACCGCTGCACGCGCCAGATGAAGTCGTCGGCCGTCAGCGGCTGCCCGCTCGGCAGCGTCACCTCGCGCAGCTTCGCGCGGATCCGCTTGCCGCCGTCGAGCACCTGCAGGCTCTCGAACGCCTCGCCGGCAACGGGCTTCGTGAGGTCGGCCCGCAGGTAGCCCTTGCCGGTGTCCTTGATCGCGTAGCGGACCCACTGCGCGTACGTGTTCTTCAGGGTCTCGTTCGCGCGGGTGGCCTGCCCCTTCTCGGGGTCGAGCGTCTGCGGGTCGGTCGAGACGCCGATCGTCAGCGTCGTGCTCGCCGCGGCCCCGCGCTTGAGAGCGGCGCTCGCGACGCCCGTCCCGGCGGCGCCGGAGAGCAGCGCGCCGCCGACAACCGCCCCGCCGCCGAGCTTGAGGAAGTCCCGCCGGTCGGTCGACCGCGTGGGATCGATCATGATCTCCTCCCAGGTTCGGTCCCGGCCTCTTCGACGAGGCCGAGACGGATGTCCGCCGCGATGAGCTCGGGCGGTCGCTTCGACGGCTCCCCCCAGCCGCCGCCTCCTCCGGTACGGACGTCGAGGATCGTCCCCGCCGGAACCGGCACTGCGTTGCACTTGAGGACGAGCTCCGGCTCGCCCCCCGGGCGCGTCACGTACACCTCGGGCGGCGCGCCCGCCTCGCCGCCCGCGAGCCCCCACGACGGGGTCGAGTGGCGCTCGAACCAGAGGCTCAGGAGGCACGGCTCGAGCGCCTCGTACACGCGGACGATCCCGAGGCCGCCGCGGTGAGCGCCCGCTCCGCCCGATCCCTCGCGCAGCGCGTGGCGGTGCACGACGAGCGGATACCGGTGCTCCATCGTCTCGACCGGGAAGTTCTTGAAGTCGCCGGCGGCCGAATGGATCAGCGCGCTCTCGCCGTCACCGCCGGGATGCGCGCCCCAGCCGCCGACGAGGGACTCGCCCGAGAGGTACGGCGGCCGGCCCTTCGCGTTGACGAACATGACGTTCCACGAGTCGCCGACGTGCCCGGCCGCGGTGCGCTCCGGGATCGCGTCCGAGAGTGCCCGCACCATCAGGTCCATCGCCAGCATCAGATGGGGACCGTAATGGAGGAAGGCGGCCGTCGGCGTCGCGTCGAAGCAGCTTCCCGGCGGGACGCGGATCTCGAGGTTGCGGAAGTTGCCGCCACACACGGGCTCGCGCGGGTTGACGAGGAACTTGAACGCCTGCTGGATCGCCGAGTGGGTCTGCACGAGCCCGCTGTTGATGCTGCCCTCGCACTCGGGATTGGAGCCGGCGAGGTCGACGACCATGCGGTCGCCGTCGACCGTGACCGTCACCGCCACCTTGACCGGCCGGTCGGAGATTCCGTCGCCGTCGAGCCAACCCTCGGCCGCGTAGGCGCCGTCGGGGATCGACGCGATGGAGGCCCGGTCGTCGCGCTCCGCCTGCGCGAAGAAGCGCTCGATCGCCGCGTCGACCTGCTCCCAGCCGTAGCGCCGCACGATCGCCTGGAAGCGCTCCGCGCCGGTGCGGCAGGCCGTGATCTCCGCCATCAGGTCGCCGACGAGCGAGCCGGGGAAACGGGAGTTGAGCGCGAGGATGTCGACGAGCTGCTGGTCGAGCCTGCCGCCCACGACGATCCGGACGGGCGGGATGCGCAGGCCCTCCTGGAAGATGCTCGTCGAGTCGGAGACATAACCGGCGTCCTTCGCCCCGACGTCGTTCCAGTGCGCCTTGGCGCCGCTGAAGCCGCGGAGCGCCCCGTCGAGGAAGATCGGCTGGAAGACGGTGACGTCGTTCAGGTGACTGCCGCAGATCGCCGAGTCGTTGACGATCCAGACGTCCCCCTCGCAGAAGGCGTCCGCGCCCTTGAGGGCGAGCACCGCCTTGATCGAGCCGCCGAGGCTGCCGAGGAAGAAGGGCAGGCCGGGCGCCTGCCCGAGCAGGTCGCCGCGCGCGTCGTAGATCCCGACCGCGCAGTCCTTCATCTCGTAGATGACCGGGCTGTACGCCGACCGGTAGAGGTTGCGGCGCATCTGCTCGGCGCCGGACATGAAGGCGTGCCGCACGACCTCGACGGTGGCCGGGCTCGGCGCCGCGGTCGCCGTCATGCCGACCGCTCCAGCAGGAGGTGGCCGCCGGCGATCGGCCGGGCCGTCCAGCCCGGGTCGACGACCGTCGTGCACGTGCTCTCGAGGACGATCGCCGGGCCGGGCACCGGGCCGGT
>VGCB01000169.1 GCA_016870235.1 Actinomycetota bacterium
CGTTGACGATCCGGCCGGAGCCGCGCGCGAGCATCGCGGGCAGGACGGCGCGCGAGCAGAGGAAGACGCCGGTGAGGTCGACGGCGATCGTCTCCGCCCACGTCGCAAGCGGCATCTCCGCCACCTCCGCCGACGTGGCGATCCCGGCGTTGTTGACGAGGACGTCGACGCGGCCGTGCCGCTCGAGCACGCTTGCGAGCAGGGCACCGACCGAGGCCTCGTCGGCGACGTCGACGGCGACTGCCTCGGCGGGAGAGCCGAGCGCCTTCGCGATCGCCTCCCCGCCCGCTGCATCGCGATCGGCGACGATGACGACCGCTCCCTCCGCGGCGAAGGCCTCCGCGATCCCGCGGCCGATGCCCCGAGCGGCCCCCGTGACGATCGCGACGCGTCCGTCGAGCCGGCCCATCAGGCCTCCACGGCGACGTCGCCGAAGACGCCGTCGGCCGCGAGCTCGCGCACGCGCTCCGACGTGTAGCCGCAGAGCTCGGTCAGCACCTCGACCGTGTGCTCGCCGCGGATCGGCCCACGCGTCGCCGGCCGCTCCAGAGAGGCCTCGCCCTCGTACAGCCGCAGCGGCGTCCGGATCGTGCGCACCTGGCCGAGCGCGGGGTGCTCGTGCTCGACGATGTCCTCACGGGCGACCGTCTGCGGGTCGACGAGCGCCTCCTCGACCGAGTTGATGCGCGACGCCGGGACGCCCGCCGCGTGAAGGTCGGCGATCCACTCGTCCACCGTCCGGGTCGCGAAGGCCGCGTCGAGGATCGGCAGGAGCACGTCGCGGTTCTCGTTCCGGGCCGCCATCGTCGCGAAGCGCGGGTCGTCGTTCAGCTCCGGCTGCCCGATCACCGCGCAGACCGTCTCCCAGAACTTCTGCTTCGCCGCCCCGAGCACGAACCAGCCGTCGGCGGCCTGGAAGTTCTGGAACGGCACGATCGTCGGATGGGCGGAGTTCGCGCGCCGCGGCGGCACGAAGCCGTGCGTCGCCGCCCACGGGCCGATGTACATGAGCTCGTGGAGCGCGGTCTCGAAGAGCGACACGTCGCAATCGCAGCCGACGCCGTCGCGGCGCGCGCGCCAGATCCCCCCCATCACCGCGATCGCCGACGCGTAGCCGCCGGAGAGGTCGACGAGCGAGAGCCCCGACTTCGTCGGGATCCCGCCCGGCTCGCCGGTGAGCGACTGCCAGCCGGCGAGCCCCTGCATCATGTAGTCGTAGCCGCCCTCCTTCGCCCGCGGCCCCGTCATCCCGAAGCCCGAGAGCGAGCAGCAGACGATGCGCGGGTTCACGCGCTCGAGCTGGGCGTAGGTGAGCCCGAGCTTCGCCGGCTGGTCGCCGCGCAGGTTCGAGTACACGGCGTCGCAGACACGGACGATGTCGTGGAAGACCGGCTCGGCGCCCGGGTGGCGGAGATCGAGGGAGACGCTCTTCTTGCCGCGGTTGAACGTCTCGAAGAAGAGCGAGTCCTCGCCTTCCTGGAACGGCGGCACGTACCGGCCGACGTCCCCGCGCGAGGCGGGATCCTCGATCTTGACGATCTCCGCCCCCAGGTCGGCGAGCTGGAGCGTGCCCCAGGGGCCGGCGCCGAACTGCTCGACGGAGACGATGCGGACGTCGTCGAGCGGCAGCCTCACGCGCTCGCCTCGGCGGCTGCGGCCGCCACCATCATCGCCTCGGCCATCGCGAGCTTCGGCACGTCGGGCCGCCGGTAGGCCTTCCGGCTCTGCGAGATCCCGACGCCGATCATCAGCTCGGCGAGCTTGTACGTGAGGGGGCCGGGGTTGATCACCGGCACGGGCAGGTTCTCGCGGAGGTAGGGCACCGCCTGGTGCATGGTCGTCGAGCCCATGCAGATGACCTCGGCGCCGTCCTCCTCGATGCAGCGCATGGCGGTGTCGCGGAGCTTCGGGAAGACGACCTCCTCCTTGCCGCCGAGCAGGTTCTCGACGTCGGGGGGCGTGTTGATCGACCGGATCGACGCGCACTTGTCCGCGAGCCCGTACTCGGCGAGGCCCTTCTTGTAGAGGCCGATCCAGGGGTCCCACTGCGTGAGCACGGAGAACGTCGAGCCGAGCATGAGCGCCGTCAAGTACGAGGCTCGGCCCGGGCCGATCACGGGGATGTCGAGGATCGACCGCAGCGGGTTCATGCCCGAGTCGCTCATCGTGTCGATGCAGACCGCCGCGTAGCCCTCGTCCTGTGCGGTCTTGCCCGCCTCGAACAGGGCGACGTCGGCGAGCGCCCAGTCGTGGTAGCTGTCGAAGAGCGCGGGGCCGGCCTTGACGCCGCGGAAGTCGACGACGGTGTCGGGAGCGAGGCGCACGTCCTGCATCTGCGCCTCCCGGTTGCCCAGGCCCTCCTCTCCGAACGCGAACGGGACGATCACGAGGATCTTGTCCACGACCCACTCCTTCCCTGGATGTCAGACTTTGCCGGTTTCTAGCCCTTCTCCGGCACGGTGTCAACAGGCCGGCAGCGTCGGATCCACGCCTAACGGGCCGCGACGGCCACGGAGCGGTCTTCGCATCGCGCCCGCAGCGCAGGCCGCTTCGCGATCGGCGCACAGGTGCGCGTCAGAGCTGGTCGTGGACAGACGCGAGATCCTCGTCCGTCGCCGCCCACTCTGCGTACCGCGGCTCGAGCTCGATCGACCGGCGCAGGTGGGCGAGGGCCCGTTCCTCGTTGCCCGCGAGGGCGTGCCAGCAGGCGAGCGCGTACACGACGCCGCTGTGATCCGGATGGGCCGTGGCGGCTTCCTCGAGCTCTGCGATCGCCGCGGCATGGTCACCGGTGGCTCGGTGACGCTCGACCGCGAAGTACGCCTCCCACGCGGAGGGCGAGTACGCCTCGCCCGCCTTGCCGCCGACGGCAAGGACGGTCGTCCCGTTCTCGAGCGCCCGCGCTTCGCGCCGCACGGAGGGGTCGCTCACGAAGACGACCGTGCCGGCGGCCGCGTCGAGCGTCTCGCCCTCGAGCGTGAAGCGGGCGCTGCCGGCGAGAACGACGTAGATCTCCTCGTGCTGAAGGCTCTGCTCGGTGTGGGGCTCGACGACGTGCTCGCCTGCGTCGGCGGTGTAGGCGTTGACACCGAAGGCGCGGACGCCGAGCGTCCGCGCAGCGGCCGCCAGTTGATCCCGGCGACGGCGATCGGATCGACGTCGCCGATCGCGACGCTCTGCCAGCGAGGAGCGCCCACGCACCAGAGCCTACTCCGTCACGTTCTCCTCGCCCGTACGCGTCTGGCTGAAGCCAGACGCGGAAGCGGCGAGGTGCAGGACTCCAGCGCAGGAGGGGAACCTCCGGTTCCCCCAGCTTCAGGAAACGAATCGCTCGACTCGAACCCCAGCCCTATTCGAGCGGGGCCAATCTGCGACGCGTCTGGCTGAAGCCAGACGCGGAAGCGGCGAGGTGCAGGACTCGAGTGCAGGAGGGGTTCCCCAGGGGAACCTCCGGTTCCCCTGGCTTCAGGAAACGAAGCGCTCGATCCGAGCCCCAGCCCTATTCGAGCGGGGCCCTCAACCAAACAGCGTCCCCGCGATCGTCGACCGCTGAACCTCGTCGGAGCCGCCGGGAACGCGCAGGTTACGTGCGATCAGCGCGATCTTGTTGACCGGGTTGTCCTTCATCATCCCGGCGCCGCCGTGGAGCTGGACGGCGCGGTCGGCGACGCGGTGGAACGCCTCGTCGTTGACGAGCTTGACGAGGCAGATCTTGCGGATCTCCTCGGCGGGCCGGGGCATCTTCCACCACGGGCCGGGGTCGTCGATCTCGGCGGCGACGGCGAGCGAGGTGGCGCGGGCCGAGAACCAGTCGGCATACATGTCGGCGACCATCCACTGCAGCCCCTGGTTGGCGGCGAGGGGCTTGCCGCCGACGATGCGGCTCTCGAGGCGCTCGACGGTACGGTCGATCAGGTAGCGGCCCCAGCCGGCGCACATGCCGCCGCGGCGCATGCGCGTCCAGTTGATCGAGGAGAGCGCGATGTCGAACCCCTGCCCGCGCTCGCCGATGATGTTGTCGTCGGAGAGCTCGAGACCGTCGAGGACGAACTCGCCGGTGATCCCGTCGTCCCACATCGTCTGGAAGAGGCGGCCGGTGCGGAAGGCCGTGCCGCGGTGCGGTGCCGTGAGGAACTGGAAGTACGTGAAGCTCCGGCGGCCCTTGCCGGGATCGGTGACGCACAGCACTTGCGCGATGTCGGCCTCGAAGGCATTCGTGATGAAGGCCTTGTGGCCGTCGAGCCGCCAGGTTCCGCGCCGCGTCTTCCGGGCGGCGGTCGTGAAGTCGAAGAAGTTCGAGCCCGCGTGGGGCTCGGTGACGCCGTGGAGGCTCGTCGCGATACCGCGGACGAGCGGGTCGACGAACTCCTCGCGCTGGTGCGGCCCGCACCAGATCAGTCGCGGGGTCGCACCCTCCGACCACGCGAGCATCGCGGGGTTGAGGCCGACGCCGTACGCGTAGACCGTCTCCTCCACGTGGATCATGTCGCGGCGCCCGAGGCCGCCACCGCCGATCTCGCGTGGCAGATGCAGGGAGTACACGCCCGCCTTGCCGGCCGCGCGCATGATCTCGCGGCGCGCCTCCCACAGCTCCGGGTGCAGGCGCCCGTTCTCGTCGAGGTACGCGCGACTGCTCGTCAGCCGATGCTCGAGCGCCTCCTCGCGCGGACGCACCTCGCGGGCGTGGAGCCGGTGGATCTTCTCGACGGTGCGCCGGAGATGGGCGGGGACGCGCGGCTCGTCCATGAGGTCCTCTCGACGTGGGTCAGCGGATGTGGGCGACGACGTCGTCGTGGAGCCGGCGGCACTGGTCGAGGAAGTCGTCGCCCGCGGCACACGGGTTGAAGCTGAAGTGCCGCACGCCGGCGGCGGCGTACTCGAGGACGCGGGCCCGACACTCCTCAGGGGTGCCGACGACGCAGAGCTTCTCGATCTGGTACGGCTCGAAGGTCATCCCGTAGCGCCGTGAGAGATGCTCGCGCGCCTCCTCGCGGGCGGCGTCGCCGTCGTCGCGCACGAGCGCGAACAGCACGATGGCGGCGAGGAACGAGTCGAGCGTCCGGCCGGCTGCCGCAGCATGGTCGCCGATCACAGCGAGCCCTTCCGCGTACCGCCGCGCGGTGACCATGTACGGGAGCCAGCCGTCGCCGAGCGCGCCGGCGCGGCGCAGCGCACCGGGCCGCATCCCGGCGACGAGGATCGGAGGCCCGCCAGGCTGCACAGGCTGCGGCTCGAGCCTGATCCCGTCGAAGGCGTAGTGGATGCCGCTGTAGGAGGCGGGCGGCGGCCCGAACAGCGCCCGCAGCGCGCGGATGCCGTCGTCGGCCCGCGAGCCGCGCTCGGCGCGGGGCACGCCGGCGGCCTCGAAGTCCTTCTCCCCCTCCCCACCGACGCCGATGCCGAGCAGCACGCGTCCGCCCGACAGGTAGTCGAGCGACGCCATCTGCTTGGCGACGAGGCTCGGGTGCCGGAGCGGGAGCAGCACGACGCCGGCACCGAGCTGGATCCGCGCCGTCCAGGAGGCGAACGCCGTCAGCGCGACGCCGACGTCGAGGATCGGGTTGTGGAAGGAGAGGTGCTCGCCGGCCCAGATCGAGTTGAGCCCGATCTCCTCGGCGAGCTCGGCGACGGCGCGGTACCGCCCCGGGTCGGGGACGCCGTCGGTCAGCTGCCCGCTGCCCTGGATCCCGAACGCGAGCGCGCTCACGCGCCCACCTCAAGCGCGACGACGCCGGCCGGGTGCCCGGCCGCATGGGGGACGTCGGTCGGCCGCGAGCCGGCGAAGAGCGGCCGGTCGGCCGCGTTCAGGAGCACGGGCATCACGTCCTCCCCGTCGAGGTGCCCGAGGATGCCGGCCCGGCACGGGAGCTCGCCGAAGCGGACGACATCGTCGGCGCGGACACCTGGGCCTGCGACCGCGAAGGGAACGGGGTCGCCCGCGTGGATCACCTCGGGCGCCGCCGGCGTCGCGTGGTCGCCCGTCACGCACACGACGGCGGCGTCGAACGGCGGCTCGCCGAGCCGGGCGAGCTCCTCGTCGAGCGCCTCCAGCACAGCGACGCGGTTGCGCGGATCCTTGGTGTGGCCGGCCTCGTCGACCGCCTTCGTGTGCACCCAGACGAAGCCGGCGCCGTCTCTCAGGGTCTTGGCGGCCCGCTCGAGCCGCTCGCGCAGGACGGTTGTCGGCGGCCCCGCGTCGGGGACGTGGGCGAACCGCAGTCCCAGCGTCTCTGCGAGGCCATGGAGGAACGGCGAGGCGCCGACGACGGCGCCGTCGAGGCCGTGTCGCTCGACGAACGCGGGCGCCGGTCGCGGCCGGCCCCACCACTTGAGCGTCGGGATCCGCACCTC
>VGCB01000170.1 GCA_016870235.1 Actinomycetota bacterium
GACTCCCGCTTCGCGCTGCAGGTCGATCTGCCGCCGCGGGAGCTCGACCTCGACGTCGTCGGCGTCGCGGACGACGGGCGCCGGGCCCGGACGCGCGTCGCGAACGTGCAGGGGATGCCCGCGGTGACCGCTCCGGCAGTCCGTCCGCTGAGGCTCGACCCGTCGCTGCAGCCCCGGCTCCGGCAGCGGGCGCGCGGGTACCCGGGCACGTCCGCGTTCTACGTCGTCGACCTGCTCTCGGGCCGGGGCGCCGCGTGGAACGCCCAGGCGGAGCTCCCGGCCGCGTCGTCGCTCAAGGTCGCGATCGCGGTCGTGGCGCTCGCCCGCGCGGGGGGCAGCGTCCCCGCGCCCGGGTCCCGGCTCGACACGCTGCTGCGGAAGACGCTCCTCCTCTCCGACAACGAGTCGGCGAACGAGCTCGAGATCTTCGCTGCCGGCTCGACGTCGGGCGGCTCGTACCAGGTGAACGCGATGATGCGCGAGCTCGGTCTCCTGCACACCGACATGTACGGCGCCTACCTACGCGAGCCCTCGGCCGCCGGGCCGAGCCGACAGCCGATTCCCCTGCGGGTCGACGAGCAGCCGGACTGGGGGCCGGGCAAGCGCTCGACCGCGTACGACCTCGGGATGCTGCTGCGCGAGGTGTGGCTCGCCTCGGGCGGTCTCGGCACGCTCGTGCGCCTGCAGCCGGGCTTCACGCCGGCCGATGCGCGGTACCTGCTCTACCTGCTCGCCCGGGTACCCGGCGGCGGCAAGCTCGACCGCTTCCTCACCCCCGCGAGCGGCGTCGCCCTCCTCCACAAGGCGGGCTGGATCGACGCCGCCCGCCACGACACGGGGCTCCTCGTCTGGCCGGGCGGGATCGTCCTCGCCAGCGTGATGACCTACCGCAAGCCCGGCGTCGGCGAGCGCGAGGATGCCCTCGCCGGCTGGGTCGCCGTCGAAGCCATGCGTTGATCGGTCAGGGGCTGGGGCTCGGTTCGGGCGCGTTGTTTCCTGAAGCCGGGGGAAGGGGGTCCCCTCGGGAACCCCTCCGACGTTCGAGTCACGCACCTGCCCACGCGTCCAACGATCGGCTCGGTCGCGACGTCGATCGTCTCGGCGCTCGCGTTCGTCGCTGGACACAGGATGAACATGCCCGCCGTGAGCGCCGGCAGGAGGCGACGGACCATTCCCGCAGGGGTCACCGCGCATCCGGACGTCGGCGACCGGATCAGGGCACGACTGCAGGGGAGGGCAGCGACCCTCCCCTGCCAACAGGGACCCGGACGCGGAGGCGATGTCGCCGGGAAACTGTCGTACTGGCTGTGACGCCCGGCTGACGGTTCGGTTTGTGAGGCTTCCGTTAACGCCGCTGCGCGGTGGTGGGACAGTCTGTGAACGGCAGCGCTTCAGCGTCGGCCTCGACCGATTCGAGCTCGACGCCTTGGGCCAGCGCCTCGCGTCGGCCGGACTCGAAGTTCCCGGGAGTGAGATCCGACGCGACGACGCGTGCGCCAGCGCTTGCGGCTCGGGTGGCAAGGACGGGGATTGGCTATCTGTGGGGCTGCTCGAGCAACCCGGCACGAACGGCTTGCGCGGCCGCGGCCGTGCGCGACGGGAGATCCAGCTTGCGCAGGATGTTCGTGACGTGGCGGTGAACCGTGTGCTCGCTGACGACCAGCCGCGCGGCGATCTGCCGGTTCGTGAGCCCCTCGGCGAGCAGCCCCAGCACCTCGCGCTCCCGCGCCGTGACAACAGGGAGGCGAGTATCACGACCGGCTGCGCACGAGCCGAGGAGCCGCCGCGCCCGCTCGGACGCAGCGGCGGCGCCGAGCTCCAGGAGCGATGCGAGAGCCGCCGACGCCTCGTGCTCGGCCGCATCGGTGCGATCGAGCGCGACGAGGCTCGTCGCGAGCTCGATCCTCGCCTGGGCTGCCTGGAACCGGCCGCAGCACCCGTCGAAGCCATCGACCGCATCCTCGAGTAGCCTGCGTGCCCGATCATGGTCGCCGCCGGCGGCCGCCAGCACACCCTCGGCCAGGTCAGCCAGTGCCCCAAGCGGTGCGGTTCCGACGATTCGCGCCACCTCCCTCAAGGCGTCGAGGGCGGAGGACGCCTCTTCGAGCTCGCCGCGAGCCACATGCGCGTGCACGAGCAGCTCGAGCGCGGGGACGCGTTCCAGCCTGCGATGCGGGGGCAGCTGACGAAGCACGCGCTCGACCAGCTCGACCGCCCGCAGCGCGTCGCCGCGATCGAGCGCAAGACGAGCGCGACAGACCTGGGCGGGATGAAAGGCTCCGACCTCGTCGAGGAGCTCGGATACCTCGTCGGTCCGCCCTTGCCGGCGCCTCAGCTCCGCGAGACCGACCAGCGAGCTGCCGGCCCACGCCGGACGGGACTGCGAGAAATCGTCGATCGCGGCCACGAACTCGGCCTCCGCCTCGGCCCAGCGGCCCCGCCAGAGATCGACTTCACCGTACTCGGCCCGGCAGAACGCGAGCATGTAGCGGCTCCCGTACCGCTCGGCGAACTCGCCGATTCGCGCGCACCACTCCAACGCCCGCGTGTAGTCGAGCACAGCGGTACAGGCCGACACCAGCATGCAACACGCCCACGCGCACGAGATCGGAATCGCCGCCTCGCCCTCGAGCGCTGCCGCCGCCGCCTCGTCCAGCCGACCCATCCCCTCCTCGACCGCAGCGCACGCCACCAACGCCGACCCATCCAAGGCGAGGCCGAGCATCTCCAGGTCAACCACACCGAACCGGCGTCCCAGCCCAACGGCAACCGCGGCGCGCTCCCTCGCTCCGTCGCTATCGCCGTTCGTGTGGGCGATGTAGCCCTCGTGAAACGCGAGCCAGCCGTGATCCGGGCCGGGCTCGAGCGGGTCGAGCAACCGATGCGCACGCCGCAGCCACCCACCCGCGACCGCCCAGGCACCGTGGAAGTCGAGCTGGTCAGCCGCGATCCAGGTCGCCATCCGAGCCGCGTCCGCCGGGCGCCCCTGCTTCCGGTACAGACGGTACGCGCACTCGCGAGCCTCGAACACCGCCTCGGCCTCGTCAAGCCACCACGCCGCCCAGCTCAAGCCCTCGAACGCCTCAGGCGAACCCTCGGCGGCGACGGCCTCCTCGAACGCCTCCCGGGCCACCGACCAGCGCGCGTCACGCAACGCAGCCCAACCAACCCCGACCGGCCCCGAACCCGAATCGACCCGATTGGACACGCTTCGATTGTCGCACCGAGGCGGAGCGGGCGCAGCGGGCGCTCGAGGTGCTGGGTTGCTCGCGGAGGCGCTGACGAACCGTCAGATCGCGGAGCACCGCGTGGTCAGCGAGCACCCGGTGCACCGCCACGTGACCAGCATCCTGCGCAAGTTCGAGCTGCCCTCACGCACGGCAGCTGCGACCTACGCCGTGCGAGCGGGCGTCGTCGACAGACCGGCGGGATAGCCGATTCTGGCTAGCAGCCGGCCTGACCGAAGATGGCCGGTCCTGGCGAAGACGCGGCCACCCGCGCGTTCTATCTTCGGCCGTGCCGCCGGGTCCGTTCTCTCTGATCGAGCTCGCGGCTCGCGCCCGGATCGAGGAGACAGGAGGACAGATCATGACGAGTGGAAACGAGCCGGCGGCGCAGGTTCGCGAGTCGGCTGTCGTAGTGCGCGGGATCTGGGGGCTCGGGGACTACCACCGCTTCGCGACCGAGACGGTCTGGGAGGTCGGTCCCGTCCTCGTCGAGGCCTGCGGCATCACCGGCGGGCTTCGTGTGCTCGACGTCGCTGCTGGCAGTGGCAACGTCGCGATCCGCGCTGCCCAGGCGGGAGCCGACGTCGTCGCCTGCGACATCACCCCCGAGCAACTCGAGGCCGGCCGCCAAGCTGCCGCCGCGCACCGCGTGACGATCGAGTGGGTCGAAGCCGACGCGGCTGGGCTGCCGTTCGCCGACGGGGAGTTCGATGCCGTCACCTCGGCGTTCGGTGCGATCTTCGCGCCCGATCACCGCTGCGTCGCCGGCGAGCTCGTGCGTGTCTGCCGGCCCGGCGGCACGATCGCGATGGCCAACTTCACCCCGGACGGGCTCGCCGCCGAGTTCTTTGGCCTGTTCGCGCCGCACTTGCCACCACCACCGCCGGGCGCGCTGCCACCGGTGCTCTGGGGCGACGAAGCCCACATCCGCGAGCTGTTCGGCGACCGCGTCGACTGGCTCCAGCTCACCCGTGCGACCTACACCGAACGGGCCGACAACCCGACCGCCTACTGCGAGCTCTTCAAGAGCAGCTTTGGCCCGGTGATCGCCGCCTACGCCACCCTCGAGGACAACCCGGCTCGCAGCCTGGAGCTCGACCGCGCGTTCCTCGACTTCGCAACACGCAACAACCACGGCCCCCGACACGGGCCGGCCGAGTACCCCTACGAGTACCTGCTCGCCGTCGCCCACAAGGCCACCCGACCGGCCGCCTTCCCGATCGAAGGATCGTCGAAGTCGGCCGGAGCCGAGACCGGCCGGGCCGCCGGACCTCGAAGGCTCGGCGGCATCGACCCGAGCCGAAGCCCCGCGGGGGCTACCGTCTCGTTGTGATCGAGCCGGCGTTCCTCCAACGACACCTCGAGGTCACGGCGGCGCTCGAGCAGCACTTCGCGACGACGAGACGGATCTGCGTGCTTCCGAGTCGAGATTCGTCTGTCAAGCTGACGGGGCTGTGAGCCGACCTCCCGGGGGGAGGGAGCTACGACCTGACGCGCACGCTGCGGGCGGCGGCGTGGGACGAGCCGAGCACGCCGTCGCGCAGATTCCCTGCGGCAAGCGTCACCGGCTCGGTGCGGTGGTGGACGAGCGCGAGAAGCAGGACGTCGGTGTTGAGCGCGTCGGTCGAGAGGTCGGCGTCGAACGAGACGACGTGCGGGTCGCCGCTCGCGATCGTGCGGCGGGGCCGGCGGGCCGGCCGTGCCGGATCGACGAAGGCCCATCCGGCCGGCGGCGCGTACCCGGGCAGTGCGTTGGGAGCAGGCCCCGAGGAGGTGTCGGCCGGCAGTCCGTCGAGCGCGTCGGCCAGTCCGGCGATGTCCGGGGCGGCGACCGTACGCCACGCGCTCGCCGCGCCCGGGAGCACCGTCCGGAGCAGGACGACGGCGACATCGCCCGCGGCGGCCGGGGCGAGGCCACGGTGATGGACGCAGACGTCGACGACGTAGCGGCGCTGGAGCACGGCGCAGCTTGCTGCCCGAACGGCGGCGGCGTTGATCGACACCGTTCGCGGGGTGGCCATCCCGAGCACCCGCTCGACGAGGTCGGCTTCGCTCGGCTCGGGCGTCGACCACGGAGGCGTCCAGAAGGCGGCCTGTACCAGCGGCTGGTTCCAGAGCGCCGCGTCGACCGTCGCGCGCGTGACCGCAGCCGGGTTCGGCAGGGCCGGCACGAACGCCGCGCGGATGGCGCGCAGCCGCCGCACCCACCACGCCGTCCATCGCCCGTCGGGGACGACGAGCGGCGCGTCCGGGAACTGCGCCGGCGGCAGCGCCCGCAGTGCGGTCTGCAGCGACCAGAGCCAGAACCGGTCGGCCGGAGCCCCGGTCCAGGGCAGCCCGTTCGGCAGCGGCACGGCTCCGAGGGCGACGGGCGCGGGCCGGCACACGACGTCGGGGCTCGCGTGCCAGAGGAAGTCCGTCACGGCGGTGCCGTCCGGGTGCGCTCGAGGTGCACCTGCGCCAGTGCGGTGATCCCGGTTGCGCTCGTACGCCCAGTCGAGGTGCCAGGTACGGCGGCGGTTGGCGGGCAGGCTCATCGGATCCGCCTGCGGGGTCGGCAGAAGCCTCCGCGTGTCGAAGGGGTGTACCCGCACGTACGTCTGCTGCGGGCCGGGCGCGTCGATGTCGACCTCCCAGACCCCCCGCGCCTGGAGCGCGGCCCGGAGCAGTCGCAAGGGTGCCCCGCCGCCGGACTGCGGGTAGACGCCGATCGCCAGGTCCTGCACCGCCGCCTCCGGCAGGCCGTTCGAGAACTGCGCCCAGTCAACCCACCTCGGTGGGTTCCCGCCCGCCGGCGGTGTCAGCGTCCCACGCCAGACGCCGACGGCCGTGCCGACGTAGACGACGGTCGGCGTCGCCGGATCGACGACCACGCTGTACGCCGGCGACCGCGTCCCGGCCGGCAATGTCCCCAGCGTCGTCGGATGGCAGGTCGCGCCGTCCCACCACCAGAGCGGTTCCAGCGGATGGCTCGTCGCGAGGTAGAAGGCGCCGGCGACCGTCGGATCGACGGCGAGGTCGTTGTAGCTCCCGAACGCAGGGAGGCCCGGGCCGGCGGCGGGCGCCGGCACCACCGCGGGCGGACCTCCGACCGGGAGCGCCGGGCGCGCCGCCACCTGCGC
>VGCB01000171.1 GCA_016870235.1 Actinomycetota bacterium
CGACCGCCTGCGGCGCGGCGGCGGCGAGATGCCGCTTCGACACGGTCACGGGGGCGGCCTCGACCCGGTTCGTCGTCCACATCGCGGCGCCGACGCACGGCTCGAGCGAGCGGACGATCGCGACGTCGGGCTTTCCCGACGGCTTGATCCCGGCGGCGACGCCGGCGGCGACGAACCCCTTCGCAGCGGTGACGGACATCAGACCAGCACCCCCGCGAGCCTGAGGCCCGCCGTCTCCTCCCAGCCGAAGAGGATGTTGGCGTTCTGGACGGCCTGCCCGGCTGCTCCCTTGCCGAGGTTGTCCTCGGCGCAGACGATGATCGTGCGGTCGGTGAAGCCGTCCTCGAAGACGCCGATCTCGGCGGTGTCCGTGCTCTGCACGCGGGCGAGCTCGGGCGCGACGCCCTCGGGCAGGACGTTGATGACCCTGCTGCCGGCATAGTGCTCCTCCAGCATCGCCCTCAGGTCCGGCCCCGTCGAGCGCACGTAGCACGTCGCCACGAGGCCGCGACGGAGCGGCAGCAGGTGCGGCGTGAAGGAGACCGGGAAGCCGAGCAGCTGGGTGATCTCCGGGACGTGCTGGTGGACGCCGACCTTGTACGGGAGGAAGTTCTCGAGGACGGAGCCGGCGTGGGTGAAGGCCTTGAGCGAGCGCCCGGCACCGGTCATCCCCGACTTCGCGTCGACGACGACGGAGGTGGGGTCGACGGCGTCCTTGATCGGGCCGAGCGCGAGGAGCGTCGCGGTGGCGTAGCACCCGGGGTTCGCGATCAGCCGTCCGGTCGGCGGTTGGAGCTCGGGGAGCCCGTAGACCCAGCTTCCGAGCGACTCGGGATGCGGGTGGTCGAACGCGTACCAGCGCTCGTACAGCGAGGCGTCGCGCAGCCGGTGGGCGCCGGAGAGGTCGATCACGACCCCGCGGCCTCCGACCTCGACCTCGGCAGCCTCCTCGTGGGCGAGGCAGAGGAAGGTGATGTCCGCCTCGGCGGCGAGCGCCGCCTCGTTCGTGATGAAGCGCGGCAGCGCGCGCCCGTTCGTGCGCCGGAGCCGCGGGTCGAGGCTCGAGGCGTCCTTCCCCGCGAGCGAGTTCGACCCGAGCGCGTGCAGCTCGAGGTGCGGGTGGGCGAGCACGCGGTCGAGCGTCTCCTGCCCGGTGTAGCCGGCTGCGCCGGCGATGCTGACGGTGGCCATCTCTTGCATAATACGCAAACTCCATGGTTGTTATGCAGTCACGCGGAGATTCCTCCTTCTCTCGCGACACGACGCCCCGCCTCGGAAGGCTTCGGCTAGTCCGGCGACGAGACGGGGAGCGGGTCGCCGGCTAGCAGCGCGGCGGCGGCAGGATCGCGCACGGGAACGACGGGAGGGCGAGACGGCGTGGCGCGACCGAACGCATGCAGCGATGGTACGCGCCCTCGCGCGTCCGCGCAACCCGCATCGGCGGCGCTGTGGACAACCCCTGTTGCCCGCGCGTTGCATTCACGCATCATCTCGTCCACAGCACACGGTGGAGAACCCGCTCAGGCGCCATTCCAGAAGGGATCACCTGGCCCGGCCGCCTGTGGAGAACCGGTGTCAAACACCGGTTGTGGAAAACACGGCGCCGGTTTGCGGTTGACACCAGAGCGGGGTCCAGGCACCCTTCGTCCTCCGATGCCCGCGCGCATCCTCGTATCCGTACCCAGTCTCGAGCTGCCGCTCGACGGGTCGACGCGCGGCAGCATCGGGCTCATCGCCATTCCCCGCTAGGGGATGGGATGACGCCCACGCGCCGAAGGACCTGGCGCACACGCCGACCCACTGCCCGACGACGGTACGTCCCCGCGTCGAGCACCGCTTCCTCCCGCAGACTCCCGATCACCGACAGGATGGCGAGCCACGATGAAGAGCCACAGCCACAAACACACCGCGAAGCGGCAAATCCACGCCGCGAAGCGGCAAATCCACGCCGCGAAGCGGCAAATCCACGCCGCGAAGCGGCAAATCCACGCCGCGAAGCGGCAAATCGTGCGGCCGGCAGACGCCGTGGCCCGCACCCACGTCCCGGGAGCCGCACGATGAAGATGCGCGGAGCAGACGCGGTGCTGCGCAGCCTCGAGGCCGAGGGGGTCGACACGATGTTCGGCATCCCGGGCGGCGCGATCATGCCGACCTACGACGCAATGGCCCGCGGCACGAGCGTCCGCCACGTGCTCGCCCGCCACGAGCAGGGCGCCGGCCACATGGCGCAGGGGTACGCGCGCGCATCCGGGCGCGTCGGCGTCGCGATCGCGACGTCCGGCCCCGGCGCCACGAACCTCGTGACGCCGATCGCCGACGCGTGGATGGACTCGACGCCCCTCGTCTGCATCACCGGCCAGGTGCGGACGAGCCTGATCGGCACCGACGCCTTCCAGGAGTGCGACATCACGGGCGTGACCATGCCCATCGTCAAGCACTCGTGGCTCGTCCACGACCCCCGCGAGATCGCGGGCGTGATGAAGGCCGCGTTCCACGTCGCGCGCACCGGCCGCTGCGGCCCTGTTCTCGTCGACATCCCCCGCGACGTCCAGGAGGCGGAGGTCGACTTCGCGTACCCGGACAAGGTCGAGCTGCCGGGCTGGAAGCCGCCGAGGAAGGTGCATCCGCTCCAGATCAAGCAGGCGGCGGAGGCGATCGCGAACGCCGAGAAGCCCGTGCTCTACGTCGGCGGCGGGACGCTCAACGCGGATGCGTGCGCCGAGCTCCTCGAGGTCGCGGAGACCGGCCGCTTCCCGGTGATCACGACGTTGATGGGCAAGAGCGCCTTCCCGGAGACGCACGAGCTCCACTTCGGCTGGCCGGGCATGCACGGGCCGAAGTGGGCGAACCTGGCGATGAACACCTGCGACGTCCTCGTTGCGATCGGCGCCCGCTTCGACGACCGCGTGACCGGGAAGCTGACCGCGTTCGCCCCCGGCGCGACCGTCGTCCACCTGGACATCGACGCCGCCGAGATCTCGAAGCTGCGCGATGCGGACATCCCGGTCGTGGGCCCGCTCAAGCAAGCGCTCGCCGCACTTGCGAAGGAGGTCGGGAAGCTCCGCGAGGCGGGCGCGCCCGTGCCCGAGGCATGGCTCCGCCGGATCGCCGACTGGCGCGACGAGTTCCCGCTCCGCTACGGCGGGCGCAGCGGCGACTGGCCGAAGCCGCAGTGGGTGATGGAGCAGCTGCAGGAGCTGACGGCGGGCGAGGACGTGATCGTCTCCACCGGCGTCGGCCAGCATCAGATGTGGGCGATGCAGTACATCCTCTCGGAGCGTCCCCGCACGTTCATCACCTCCGGCGGGCTCGGGACGATGGGCTTCGGGATCCCGGCGGCGATCGGCGCCAAGGCGGCGCGCCCCGAGGCGACCGTCGTCTGCGTCGACGGCGACGGCTGCTTCCAGATGACCTGCCAGGAGCTCGCGACGGCCGCGCTCGAGAACCTCCCGATCGTCGTCGTCCTCGTCAACAACGGCTACCTCGGCATGGTCTATCAGTGGCAGGACATGTTCTTCGAGGGCCGCTACTCGCACGTGCACCTGACGAAGAGCGTCCCCGACTACGCGCGTCTCGCCGAGGCCTACGGCGGCGTCGGCATGACCGTGACCGAGGAGAGCGAAGTCCGGCCGGCGCTCGAGGAGGCGCTGCAGCTCGGCCGCACCGTCGTCGTCGACGTCCACGTCGACCCGAAGGAGCAGTGCTTCCCGATGATCCCGGCCGGCGCCGCCGCCCTCGACATGATCGAGTACCCCGAGGCGATGGAGGCAGAAGCGTGAGTGCGGCCGTCCGCAGGAGCCCTACGACCACCCGAGCCACGAAAGGTCGCACGTGAAGCACACGATCTCCGTCACCGTCGAGGACCGGCCCGGCGCCCTCACGCGCATCACGACGATGTTCGCGCGCCGCGGCTTCAACATCGACTCGCTCGCCGTCGGTCCGACCGAGCGGCCGGGCGTCTCGTGCATCACCCTGCGCGTCGACTGCGCCCAGCACACGCTCGAGCAGATCGAGAAGCAGATCCACAAGCTCGTGAACACGCTGCGGGTGACCGAGCTCGTCCCCGGCGAGGCCGTCGAGCGCGAGCTGATGCTGATCAAGGTGAGCGCCACGCCCGACCGGCGCGCGGAGCTGATCGCGACCGCCACCGCCTTCTCCGGCCGCGTCGTCGATCTCGGTGCCGACACGGTCGTGTTCGAGCTGACGGGGACGCCGGAGGAGCTCGACGCCTTCCACGAGCTCTGTCGTCCGCAGGGCATCGTCGAGCTCGTCCGCACGGGCCGGATCGGCATCTCCCGCGCCTCCGCGAAGCGGACGACGCGTAGGCTTGCGGCCATCAACTGAACGAAGCGAAGCGAAAGGACTCCCGACCCCATGGCCACGATCCTCCGCGACGGCGACCTCTCACTGCTCTCCGGCAAGGTCGCGATCCTCGGCTACGGCAGCCAGGGGCACGCGCACGCGCTGAACCTCCGTGACTCGGGCGTCCAGGTCGCCGTCGGCCTCCGAGACGGCTCGGCGTCGGCGCAGGAAGCCGCGTCGGCCGGCCTCGCCGTCAGCTCGTTCGGCGACGCGGTCACGGACGCCCAGCTCGTGGCGATGCTGCTGCCCGACCAGGTGCAGCCGGCGATCTGGAAGGAGCACGTCGAGCCGAACCTCGCGCCCGGCGCCGCGCTCCTCTTCGCGCACGGCTTCAACGTCCACTACGGCCGGATCGCCGCGGAGGCGGGCACCGACGTGATCATGGTCGCCCCCAAGGGCCCGGGTCACATCGTCCGCCGCATCTTCACCGAGGGCTACGGAACGCCCGCGCTGATCGCCGTCCACCAGGACGCGAGCGGGAAGGCGCGCGACCTCGCGCTCGCCTACGCGGTCGGTCTCGGCGCGCACAACGCCGGCATCCTCGAGACGACGTTCCAGGAGGAGACGGAGACGGATCTCTTCGGCGAGCAGGCCGTCCTCTGCGGCGGCACCGCGGAGCTGATCCAGGCCGGATTCGACACGCTCGTCGAGGCGGGCTACTCGCCGGAGTGCGCCTACTACGAGTGCCTGCACGAGCTGAAGCTGATCGTCGACCTCGTCTACGAGGGCGGCCTCCAGCACATGCGCTGGTCGATCTCCGACACGGCCGAGTTCGGCGACTACGTCAGCGGGCCGCGGGTGATCGACGCCCACGCGCGCGCGAACATGAAGGCGATCCTGACGGACATCCAGTCGGGCGCGTTCGCCAAGCGCTGGATCGCCGACATGGAGAACGGCGAGCGGGAGCTGAAGAGCCTCCGGCAGAAGGCGGTCGGCTCGAAGATCGAGACGGTCGGCAAGGAGCTCCGCGGGCTCATGCACCGCGCGAGCTCGTAGGACGCCTGTCGGCGATGGCGTCCGTCGACGTCCCGGTCGCGCTCCTCGGCTACGGCACGGTCGGGGCCGCCGTGCACCGCCTGCTCGAGGAGCAGGGCGACGAGATCGAGCGGGCGACGGGGCATCGGCTCCGGGTCGTCCGCGCGCTCGTCCGCGACCCGGACAAGACGCGCGGCTTCGATGCCGGCTCCGGCGTCCTCACCACGGAGATCGGGGACATCCTCGGGGACGAGTCGATCAAGCTCGTGGCCGAGGTGATGGGAGGCGTCGATCCTGCAGGCGAGCACGTCCTTGCGCTGCTCGGGTCCGGCCGCTCGGTCGTGACCGCGAACAAGCAGCTCGTCGCGCGCCGGGGCGCCGAGCTGTTCGCGACCGCGTCGACGGCCGGCTGCCAGCTGCGGTTCGAGGCGTCGGTGTGCGCGGCGATCCCGGTGATCAGCGTCCTGCGCGAGTCGCTCGTCTCCACGAACGTCCACCGCGTCCTCGGGATCGTCAACGGGACGACGAACTTCATCCTCACGGCGATGGAGTCGGGCGGGACCTACGGCGACGTGCTCGCCGAGGCGCAGCGACTCGGCTACGCGGAGGCCGACCCGACCGACGACGTCGCCGGGTTCGACGCCGCCGCGAAGATCGCGATCCTGGCGACCGTCGCCTTCGGCACGCGGGTGCCGATCGAGTGGGTGCACGTGGAGGGGATCGAGACGATCGACGAGGCGCACATCTCGGCTGCCCGCGCGCTCGAGATGCACGTCAAGCTCGTCGCCCGCGCGACCCTGGTCGACGGCCAGGTCGACGTCCGCGTCGGCCCGGCGATGGTCGACGCCCACCACCCGCTGGCGCGGGTCGAGGGCGCGTTCAACGCAGTCATGCTCCAGGGCGACGCGATCCGCGAGATCACGATGGAGGGCCCGGGAGCGGGCGGCATCGAGACGGCGTCGGCGGTGGTCGCCGACATGGTCTCGAT
>VGCB01000172.1 GCA_016870235.1 Actinomycetota bacterium
GTTCCCGCCCTGAAGGAGATCTGATTGGACTTCCGGCCGTCACCGCTCGCCGAGGAGATTCGCGCCACGGTTCGCGAGCTCTGCGCGCGCTTCCCCGACACGTACTGGGAGGAGCGCGACCGCCTGCAGGAGTTCCCGTGGGACTTCTACAATGCGATCACAGAGGGCGGCTGGATGGGGATCACCGTGCCGCAGGAGTACGGGGGCCACGGCCTCGGGCTGCTCGAGGCGAGCGTCGTCGAGCAGGAGATCGCGGCCTCCGGCGCCGGCATGAACGGGTGCAGCGCCGTGCACATCGGGCTCTTCGGCTTCGACCCGATCCTCAAGTTCGGCTCGGAGGAGCTGAAGCGGCGGTTCCTGCCACCGTTCCTCGACGGCTCGCTGCACATCGCGTTCGCCGTCACCGAGCCGGACGCCGGTACGGACACGACGAACATCTCGATGCTCGCCCGCAAGGTCGACGGCGGCTACCTCGTGTCGGGCAAGAAGGTGTGGATCACGAAGGCCTTGCAGGCACAGCGGATGCTGCTCCTCGTCCGCACGACGCCGCGCGAGGAGGTGGAGCGCAAGACGCACGGGATGACCGTGCTCTTCGCCGAGATCGACCGGGAGCGTGTCGACGTGCGGCCGATCCCGAAGCTGGGCCGGAACGCCGTCAACACGAACGAGCTCTTCATCGACGAGCTCTTCGTGCCGGAGGAGGATCGGGTCGGCGACGAGGGCGACGGCTTCAAGGTGCTTCTCACGGGGCTCAACGCGGAGCGGATCATCGCCGCCAACGCCGCCCTCGGGCTCGGCAGGGCCGCGCTGCGGCGCGCCGTCGACTACGCCTCGCAGCGCGTCGTGTTCGGGCAGCCGATCGGGCGCAACCAGGCGATCCAGCACCCGCTGGCCGAGGCGAGGATGCGGCTCGACGCCGCCGACCTGATGGCGCAGAAGGCGGCCTGGCTGCACGACTCGGGCTTGCCGTGCGGGCTCGAGGCGAACACCGCCAAGTACCTCGCCGGCGAAGCGGCGTTCTTCGCCGCTGACCGCGCGCTCGCCACCCACGGCGGGTACGGCTACGCACGCGAGTACCACGTCGAGCGGTACTTCCGCGAGGCGCGCCTGCTGCGCATCGCGCCCCTGCCGGAGGAGATGATCCTCAACTACGTCGGCGAGCACGTGCTCGGGCTGCCCCGGTCCTACTGATGGGGCCGGGACGTGCTGCCGCTGCTATCGGGGCGTGGGCGCTCGGCCGCATTGGGCGCTTCGCGCCAGGGTCTTGTTGAGGGAGTGGAGTTGAGCGTCGTTCCGTTGCACGGCGAGTTGTTCCGGAGGTTCCTCGACCCACGCTCGGTCGCGATCGTCGGGGCCTCGTCGAACGCCTCGGGCTTCGGCGGTCGTGCGTCCGTCAACCTGACGAGGACGGGCTACGCAGGGAAGATGCACCTCGTCAACCCCGGCCGGGCCGAGATCGCCGGGCATCCCACCGTTCCGTCCGTCGGCGCGATCGAGGACGAGGTCGACGCTGCGGTCGTGCTCGTCAACGCCGCCAGCGTGCTCGATGCGGTGAGGGACTGCGCCGCGCACGGCATCCGAGCGATCACCGTCTGCACCGCGGGCTTCGGCGAGCTCGGCGAGGAGGGACGTGCGACCGAGGCCGAGATCGCGCGCATCGCCCGCGCCGCGGGCTGCCGCGCGATCGGCCCGAACTGCATCGGCATCCTCAACGTCGTCGACGGATACGTCCCGGTGCCGACGTACAACGTGACGCTCGACCACACGCCGGGCGGCGTGACGATGATCAGCCAGTCGGGCGGGATGGCGGTCAATCTCTTCAACCGCGCGCAGGCGCGCGGGATCGGGATCCGGGCGCTTGTCACTCTCGGCAACGAAGCCGACGTCGAGCTGGCGGAGATGGTCGAGGCGCTCGTCGCCGACGAGAAGACGTCCGTGATCGCACTGTTCCTCGAGCGGTTGGCGAACGGCCCCCGCTTCGTCGACGCGGCTCGAGGCGCGCACGCTGCCGGGAAGCCGATCGTCGCGCTCAAGGTCGGTCGGTCCGAGGTAGGGCAGCGAAGCGTGGCCGGGCATACCGGACGCCTCGCCGGGGAGCCGGCTGTCTACGCGGGAGTCTTCGACCAGTGCGGCGTCATCCAGGCTCGGACGCTCGACGAGCTGCTCGACACCTCCTACGCGCTCGCGACGCTGCCGCGGCCGCGCGGACGCCGCGTCGGCGTGTTCACGGTCTCTGGCGGCGAGTCGAGCTACTTCGCCGACGAGGGCACCGCCCGCGGGCTCGAGTTTCCGATGATCGCCGACGAGACGGCCGCGCGCCTGCACCAGATCGTCCGCTTCGCCGTGCCGGGGAACCCCTTCGACGCAACCGGGCAGATCATCGGCAACCCAGAATACATCCGAGCCGGGCTCGAGGCTTTCTGCGCCGATCCGAACTTCGACCTGATCGCACTCACGACCGCGACCTGGGGTGAGCACGACGCCGGCTCACTCCTCCCGGAGATGGTGGCGGTCGCGGAGGCGGCGCCGGTTCCGACGGCATTCTGCTCCTGGGCGGCCGGCGCCTTTACGGCGCGGGCGTGGGCGCTGCTGCGTGCGTCGCGGGTGCCGGCGTTCGAGACCTCCGACGCCGCCGTCGCTGCACTCGCCAACCTCGTACGCTACGTACACGACACGGGCCACGTCTCCGCGAGCAGGCCGTCCGCCGCTCTGATCCCGGGGCCGTCAAGCGGCAGTCTCGACGAGCACGACGCGAAGCTGCTTCTCGCCGCGTACGGCGTCCCGGTCGTCGAGGAGGTGCTTGTCACCTCTCTCGATGCCGCGCGCGAGGCCTTCGCGACTCTCGGGGCGCCGGTCGTCTGCAAGGCGCTCGTGGAGGGGGTCGTGCACAAGTCCGACGCCGGTCTCGTCCACGTCGGCATCCACGACCTCGACGGGCTCGAGGAGGCGCTGGGTGCTCTCGCTTCCGCCGCGGCGGGTCTGACCGTCCGGGGTACCCTCGTGCAGCGCATGGAGCGTGGCGTGGAGATGATCGTCGGCGGCGCGGTCGACCCGACCTTCGGGCCCGTCCTCATGGTCGGAGCCGGCGGCGTGCTCGCCGAGCACGAGCCCGACGTCCGGTTCCTCTCGCTCCCCGCGACGAGGGCGGAGATCGAGCAGGCGGCTCGCTCGCTGCGCGGCTTCCCGGTGCTCGAGGGGCTGCGGGGCGCCCGTCCGGACCTGGCGGCGTTCCTCGACTGCGTCGAGGCCGTCGCTCGCTTCGTCGACGGCGCCCGCGGCTGGCTGCTCTCTCTCGACCTCAACCCCGTCCTCGTCTCCGAGCGCGGCGCCGTCGCCGTCGACGCCGTCATCGTCCGCGCATGAGACGGACGATCGAGGTGACGACGCTCGGCGATGCGCTGCTGGGCGCGGCCGAGCGGTGGCCCGACGCGGTCGCCGTCGCGTTCCCCGACGAGCGGGTGACGACGTCGGAGCTGGCTGCGCGCGCACGCCGTCGAGCACGGAGCCTGCGGGCGCTCGGCGTCGGGCGCGGCGACCGCGTCGGGATCGTCGCCCCGAACTGCATGAGCTACACGGAGACGCTTCTCGGGGCGTCGCTTCTCGGCGCCGTAGTCGTCACGATCAACGCCCGCTACCGCGCGACCGAGCTTGCTTACGTGGCGTCGAACGCCGGGCTCCGGGTGCTGCTGACGAGCGACGTTCTCGGCGACGAGGTCGACTTCGCTGGTCTTCTCGGCGCCGCGCTCCCGGGGCTGCCCGAGGCTCGCGATCCCACCGCGCTCTCGATCGAGACGGTGCCCGACCTCGTCGCCTGCGTCATGCTCGGCAGGAGCACACCGCCCGGGTTCCTCCCGGAGGCGGAGTTCGATGCGCTCGTCGCCGGCGTCGACGAGGCGGAGATCGACGAGGCTGCGGCCGCCGTTCGCGTGCGCGACGTCGCGATCATGATGTACTCGTCGGGCACGACCGCCCAGCCGAAGGGGTGCCTCCTGACCCACGAGGCGATCGTGAGGGTCGGTGCAGCGATCAACGAGCGCTTCTCGCTGACCGAGGAGGACGTGTGGTGGGACCCGCTGCCGGCGTTTCACCTGAGCCACATCCTGCCGCTGACCGCGAGCCTGCTCGCCGGCTCGCGCTTCTGCACGATGACCGACTTCGAGGTGGACGCCGCGCTCGACCAGATCGCCCGCGAGCGCGTCACCTTCAACTTCGGCACGTTCCCGACCGTGATGCAGGAGCTCGTCGGGCATCCGCGGTTCCGCGAGCTCGATCTCTCCCACACCCGGATCGTCAACCAGGTGGCGCCGCGGGACATGCAGCTCGCGCTGCAGAAGGCACTCCCGCACGCAGCCCAGGTGTCGGCGTACGGGTGCACCGAGTCAGGCGGGATCATCGCGATGAACGACCCCTCGGAGCCTGGTGAGCTCCGCGCGACGACGTGCGGCCGGCTCTTCCCCGGGGTGGAGGTGAAGATCGCCGACCCCGAGACCGGGGAGGAGGTTCCGGTCGGGGCGCGCGGCGAGATCCTCGTGCGCGGGTGGTCGATGTTCGAGGGCTACCATGCCGCTCCGGAGCGGAACGCAGAGGCGATCGACGCCGACGGCTGGTTCCACACCGGCGACGTCGGCTCGCTCGACGCTGAGCGGCGCATCTCCTACCACGGGCGCACGAAGGACATGCTGAAGGTCGGCGGCGAGAACGTGGCGGCGCTCGAGATCGAGTCGTTCCTCTCGCGCCACCCCGCCGTCCGGCTGGCGCAGGTCGTCGGCATCCCCGACGCGCGCCTCGTCGAGGTGCCAGCCGCGTTCGTCGAGCTCGAGCCCGGTCAGGCCGCGACGGAGGAGGAGCTGATCGCCTTCTTCCGCGGCGAGATCGCGAGCTTCAAGATCCCCCGCCACGTCCGCTTCGTCGACAGCTGGCCGATGTCCGCGACGAAGATCCAGAAGTTTCGTCTACGCGAAACCTTGGTCGAGGAGTTGGGTTTGTGACGACTGAGGGAGCGCCGCGTACCCGCGCACGCTCCGGATGGCCTTTCGCGTATCTCGTCGCGGTGTCTCCGCGTCCAGGCCTCGGAGCTCTGATATCGCGCACAGGTTCAGACGAGGGCGTCCAGGTCGACGGCGAACCTGTTCGCCATCGCATCCGTCAGGCAGGACGCGTGCGCCCCGAGGAACCGACAAGCGCTCGTCTCCTCGTGCATGGGGCACCTCACCTCGACTTCCATGTAGTCAGTTGCGGCGGAGGTGCCTTCACCACGAATGCAGCACCAGACCCTCCTCTCCACACCGACATGGTGCTGACGTTCCGTTGTGACGTCCCGGCTCAGCTGGCACGGGTCGGGAGGCGGAATCGTGCGGCGATCGTCCCCGTCGCGAGCGTGAGCGCGCAGAGGGTGGCCGCGTAGCCGATCGCGGCGGGCTCTAGACCGATCTGGCGAGCCGCGACGCCGAGCGCGATCGCCGTCAGGCCGCCGCCGAAGTAGACGGCGATCAGGTACGTCGAGAACACCTCGCCGCGGCTCTCGACGGGCGCGATCAGCTCCACCATCGACTGCCCCGCCAGGTACGAGAGCGCCTGTCCGACCCCGCCGACGAGCGCTCCGGCCACGAAGAACGCGAAGCTCTCCGTGAGCAGACCCGTGACGATGAGCGCGAACCCGGCGGGCATGACCGTCGCGCCGAGGACGGCCGAGCGCCGGATCGGGAGGCCGCGCAAGCCCATCTGCGCGGCCGCCGAGGAGCCGAGGAAGCAGAAGACGACAATGGACGCCAGCAGCCGGTTCTCAACCCCGAAGAGCCTCATCGCCATCACGAGCCCGAGCGCACCGAAGAACGAGGCGGCCATCCAGGCGCAGACGGCGAGGAGCGAGGCGAGGCCGAACGTCGCGCGGGCCGGCGGCACCCGGAGCCGCTGAAGGCGGAGCGCGAACGGTTCGCGTGCGGAAACCGTCTCGCGCACGAGGAGCGCGCCCGCGAGAGCGGGCAGAAGCAGCCCCAGCGAGACGAGGTAGACGAGGTGGAGAGGCCACGGGAGGTACTCGGCGAAGACGGCACCGAACACGGGCCCGGCCGCGAAGCCGGCGACCGACGCGGTCGCTGCATGGGTCGCGGCGCGACGCGTGTCCGCGTGCGGCGCCAGCTCGGTGAGGAGCGCTGTGGCCGCGCCGGAGGATGTCCCGTTCGCCGTGGAACTTGGTGGCGACGATCCCTGGTGCTCTATCTGGCAACAAGTATAGCAGTGGTGTTGAGCGGCTCCTTTCCGGGTGCGCGTTCGTTCTCAATTGCGGCGACGA
>VGCB01000173.1 GCA_016870235.1 Actinomycetota bacterium
TACACGGGATAGGAGGGACCTGGCTCGGCTGACAGCCTCGACTTCCAGCTTCCGAGAAGAGGCATTCTGACAAATCGGCCGTTCATGGTGACTATGCTCGGCGCCGCTGACTCAGAAATCGAGCAGAGGCTGCCGATCGCTCCCGAGAGGGTCTGGTCGCAAGCGCGCTCCACGCTCCAGCAACAGGCGATCGCTTCGGAGCGCCGATCCAGCCAGAATTCCGGAACGTCGCGCAGAGGAGGCGTCGCTCGGGACGACGGCGGCCACCCAAGACGCCATCCGTCGCGACGACCCCAAGACCCTCCCTTGCCCGACACCGACCGGATCAGCGCTCGACTGCGGTCGAGAAGCCACCGATCCGCCGCCGTCGGACCGCGCCAGGTTTTGGTAAATCTGCCGGCAATCCGTCCCCGGGAAGATCATGCCCATAGAAAGTCGTAGGACCGCAGCCGAGAGAAGGGCGATCGAGCGAGATGCCCTCGGGCTCTTCACCGATCGTACTGGCCCCATCCGGAGGTTTCTCGGCTATCTGAACGACGACCCTGGGCCGAGCACTGTGCTCTTCTTTCACGGCGTCGGTGGGAGCGGGAAGAGCCTCCTGCTTCGCCATCTCCGGGAGAGCTTTCTCAAACGCCTTCCCTCTCGACGCTGGCTCGAGGTCCGAAAACATCCTGACGAGGTCGTCGTCGACAAAGTCCTAAGTGCCCCTGCAGGACGCGAGCGTCCGATCGCTTGCGCCCATCTCGACTTCGCCATGCCTCCCGAGCAGTGGATGTCACCTCTGGAGGCGATGCCGGCGCTTCTCATGCTTCGGCGCCAGCTCGCAGCCTACAAGATTCGGTTTCCTCTGTTCGACTTTGCATGCTTCTTGAGACTCCAGAAGACCGGCAGCCTTTCCAGGGATCAGCTTCGACAGGTGTTCCCACCCGAGGAGCTGGAACTGGCCGCAAGTGTCGTGGAGGCGTTCCTCCCGGGCGTTGGCAGTACCGTCAAGTACCTCAGCCCAAGCTTCGAGAAATGGTGGCGGAAGCGCATGGGCCGGAAAGTCGACGAGCAAGCGGTCGAGGACATCGTGAAGCTCGACCCCGAGCGACAGCTTCTCGACGAGCTGCCGTCCCTCTGGGCAGAGGACCTCAATGCCGCTGTGAGAGCCGCGGAAGGCCCTCGCCGGGTGGCGCTTTTCTTCGATGCGCACGAGGCGTTCTGGACGAGCCGACGCCCCCTGGGGGATGCACTATTGCATGAGCGCGACGAGTGGCTCCGCAGGCTCGTCAGACGCCTGGCGCGCGAGGACGGCATCGTGGTCGTCGCGGCGGGACAGGAACCCCCTCGGTGGCCGGAGGCTCCCTACGACACCGAGGTTCCGCTCGAACACCTCGATCTCCAGCCGATCCCGTGCCTGTCTGACGAGGACGCCGAGCGCTGCGTCGAGAAGGCCATGGCCGTATTCCCCGCGATCCGCGGCGCCCTCGCCGACCCGCAGCTGCGAAGAAATGTCGTAGCCACGGCGCGAGTCGCGGACGGAGAGGTCCATCCCTTGTATCTGCGGCTGTGCCTCGAGATCGTGAGCACGGCAGGGCACGAGATCGACGCGCACCAGTTCGCCACCAGCCCCGCAGCCGTCCGCAAGGCCGCTGACCTCCTGACCCGGCTCTTCCGGTACACGGACGAGGAGGTTCGCTCGGCCGTTCGCGCCCTCGCCGCCTGTCGCGCCTTCGATCGGGAGATCTACTTCCAGCTCGGTCGTGAGCTCGGCTTCGCGGTGAGCTCGGCTCTTTTCACGCGCCTCCTGCAGCTCCCCTTCGTCGTGCCGGCCGGCTCCAGCGAGGGTGGTCGCTTCAGGATCCACGACGTCGTTCGGTCGCCGCTGCGCAGGATGGCAGATGAGCTGCTGGCCTCTGCCCACGCGAGGCTGGAAGCACGCTATCGCGAGAACGCTCGCGCCGGTGATCGAGCTGCGCTGCTCGAGGCGATCTACCACGCGAACCAGATCGACTGGACGCGCGGCCTATCCGAATGGGAATCGACGTTCACCGAGGTCGTCGAGGAGGGCCGACACGATTTCTGTCGCTCGCTGCTAGACCTGGCGCGCGACCTCGAGATCGACTCCAACGCGGCGCGCGCGAAGGTTGCCCGCTGCGAGGCGCGCTACCACGCGCTGTTCTCGCGCCACCGCGAAGCAGAGAGCGCGTACAGCGAGGCTCGTCGCTTTCACGACCTCGCCGCGACGACAGAGGGGGACTCGCCCGAGCTCCGCGCCGACCGTGCGCTACTTCTCGAGCGACTGGGCGAGCTGTACGGCGACCTGTCACGATATGCCGAAGCGGAGACGACGCTGCGGGAGGCGGCCGCCCTCTACGAAGCCCTTCTCACAGACAAGACCGACGACACCGAGCTACGTGGGCGGCTCGGTGAGTGCTACTTCGCCCGGGCCGACTACCTGATCGAGCAGTCGAGATTCGACGAGGCGAACGACCTCTATCGAGGCGCCCTGAACGAAGCGGAGAAAGTGCTGGCGATCGACGCCGACGACCTGCGAGCCCTCCGGTGCCGGGCGTACTCGCTGGCAGGCCTTGCCGAGCAGCTCGTCGGACGGGGATCTTTCACCGAAGGCGAGCTGAGGTACCGAGAAGCCTTGGTGGCAAACGAGCGCATCCTGGACGCCGCCCCGGATGACGTCCTCGCCCTGAACGATCACGCCCACACCCTGATGTCTCACGGGTGCACCCTTGCAGAGCTGAGCAGATACCCCGAGGCGATACGCGATTTGAGGCAGGGGCTCGCGGTCTTCGATCGCCTCGTCAAGGACATCGCATCCGACACGATCGTCATCACGAATCGCGCCCGGGTTCTCTGCAGGATGGGAGAGATCGCCCTGCAGACAGGTGACCTCGTCGCCGCGAGGAGCGCGTTCGAGAAGGCAAGAGCGGCCACCGGGTCCGCCATCGCTCAGGCGTCCGACGATGTCTACGCCCACTGCACGGATGCCCAGATCCAGCTTGGACTCGCTCGACTCGATCTCCTCCAACGCGACGTGCCTTCTTCCGTCGAACGGTGCCGCGCCGCGGAGGAGGCGTGCCACAAGGCGCTCGAGCCAGCCCCCGATTACGCAGAGGTTCTCGAGATCAGAGCTGGCGTCGCCTTGCAGCTCTCCCGTTCGCTCGCCGCCTCCGGCGACGCGGTCGCCTCGGCCTCGACTCTCGCGTCCGTGAGCGCACTGTGCGACGACGTCCTTCGCGCTGCCCCGGCTTCACCCCGCGCGCGCCTTGCGAAGGCCGCGGCGCTCGTGGAGGGCGGCTGGCAGCGAGCCCGGACCGGCGACGGCCCGAACGCGGCCGACGCGTTCTCTCGTGCCATCGAAGCGCTCAGCCGGTTCGGCGACGCGGAATCGAGCGACCCTCGCGGGCTCTCGATCAAGGCCTTTGCGTGCATCGGCCTGGCGGCTCTCGAACCGACGCCATCAGGAGCCGCCGCATTGCCGAGACGAGCACGGGCGGATGCGGAGACCGCGATCACGAGCCTCCGGAGAATTGCACCGAACTCGGGCTCTGCTGCCCTGGCCGCCCAGCTGCTGGAAGAACGACTCGGCTTTGCCGGCTCTCCATTCGTTCACCCCCTTCCCCACCTCGCGTGACCGACATGCACCCCAGTTCACGGAGAGCGCCCCTTTTGACCGCCGGTTGCTCATTCGATGCCAAACCATAGAACGTCGCCGCCGCTGGCCGAACTGCGGCCGCAGGGATCGATCCTCCACGGCGTGGAGCGCATCGACGAGTACGCCTGGCTGCGCGACCTCGAGGATCCCGCCGTCGCCGCCTATCTTGCCGCGGAGCGGGCCTACTACAATTCGTGCACGGCCCACCTCGAACCGCTCCGGGAGCGCCTCTTCCTCGAGATGTGCGCGCGCGTACCCACGATCGAGCGCTCCGCAGAGTGGAACGCCGACGAACACGTGTACTGGACCGAAAGGTCGCACAACGCCGAGCACGAGCAGCTCAAGCGCAGACGTTTGCGTCCTTCGGCAGCGGCAGTCCCGAACCTCTCCTCCCGATCCACGACCGCCCCTCGAGCGTCCGCCGTTGCCTCGGACGAGACCCTGCTCGATCTGGAAGCCCTGGCCGCGACTTCGGAGTCTGCTCATCTGGATCTCGGGGCTCAGGAGATCAGCCCCGACGGTCACCTCCTCGCCTATTCCGTGGATCTGGACGGAAGCGAGATGTTCGAGCTCCGTATCCGCGACCTCGAGCGAGGGGTGGACCTGCCCGACGTCCGGCCACAGACGGCACCCGGCGTGGCCTGGTCAGCGGACTCTGGAACTCTCTTCTACGTGGTCCGCGATCGGGCCCAGCGGCCCCATCAGGTCTGGCGACATCGCGTGGGAACGCCTGTCGAACGGGACGTCCTCGTCTTCCAGGAGCACGATCGCCGCTTCGAGGTGACCGTTCGCACGACGCGGTCCCGCGGCTTGATCGTCGTCGACTCCGCGAGCAGGGATGCGAGCGAGGTCCTCGTGCTGCCGGCCGATGCCCCCGATTCGCCGCTCCGGTCCATCGCCAGCCGGCGGAAAGGCCACGAATACAAGGTCGAGCACGCGCCGGGTCCTCTCGGGAACGGGCTCGTCATCCTCACGAACTCGGGCGACGCGCGGGAGTTCAGACTCGCCTGGGCTCCGCTCGAGTCGCCCGGGGAGAAGGGCTGGAACGATCTTCTCGACCACGACCCACGCGAGCGCTTGTTCAGCATCGACGCATTCTCGGCGGGTATCGTGGTGGGGCTTCGTCGCGACTCGACGCAGCTCTTTCGCGCATTCCCACACGGAGGTGCGCCGTTCGAGATCCTGCCCGACCACACCCTCGGGAACGTACGGCTCGGCCGGAACGAGGAGTGGAGATCGCCGTTCTTGACGGTCGTGCAAGAGGCCGAGTTGCACCCGCCGACCACCTGGGACGTCGACCTCCTCGGTGGTTCACGCCGCGAGCGCCATCGCACCACCGTCCCGGCCCATGATCCAGATCACTACCTGGCGGAGCAACTCTGGGTGGAGACGGAAGACCGCGAGCGCATTCCCATCTCCATCGTTCGACACCGAGACACGCCGCTCGACGGCTCCGCGCCATGCCTCCTCTCCGGCTACGGAGCCTACGAAGACGCGTCCGAGCCCGAGTTCGACATCACCCTTCCATGCTTTCTGGACCGTGGCCTCATCCTCGCCCACGCGCACGTGCGCGGCGGGGGCGAGATGGGCAGGAGGTGGTGGCTCGACGGGCGGCTCGCACGAAAGAAGAACAGCTTCTCCGATTTCTTGGCCGTCGCGGACTTTCTCGCTGCGGGCCTCGTCGACGGCCAGCGGATCGTCTCGCGCGGCGCCTCTGCCGGGGGGCTGCTCGTGGCCGCAGCGATGTCGCAGTGCCCAGCGCGATTCCGCGGCGTGGTGGCAGAGGTCCCCTTCGTCGACGTGGTGAACACCATGCTCGACGACTCTCTTCCGCTCACCGTCAACGAATGGGACGAGTGGGGCGACCCGCACCATCCGGAGCAGGCAGCCTACATGCTCGCCTACTCGCCCTACGACAACATCCCACCACCCGGCAGGCCCTTAACGCTGATCACCGGCGCGGTGAACGATCCGCGCGTCCTCGTTCACGAGCCCGCCAAGTGGACGGCCCGCCTCCGAGCAAGCGCCGCGGATCACGGCGCGGTCACCGATCTTGCGGGGGGTGCGGGCGACTCCGACCCCGCGGAGCCGCCGGCCCGCCCGAGCGGAGTGCTCTTCCGCGTCGAGCTCGAGGAGGGAGCACACGGCGGACCATCGGGGAGATACAGCGCGCTGCGCGAAGAGGCTGAGATCCAGGCGGTCGTCCTCGCCCTGATGGGCGTCGGATAAGGGACACGATGCTGCCGGTCGTCATCCCGAGCGCGCCAGTGCGGCCTGGTTCATGAGCTACGTCTTGATTGCGTCGACGAGCGCCTTCGAGCGCTGCGCCGCACCTCCCCGAGCCGCGCACAACGCTCGGATCCGCCGAGATCCACGATCGCCGCTTTAGCAGCAGGGAGACCCGGCGAGCGCGGCCGTTCACTGCAGGGAATCGACCCGAGAGTCCCACTCCATCGTCTGGTCGCCGCGACGGTGCAGGGCCAGCGCCTTGAACGTAAGTGCTCGGCCGGCCCCGTCTGGCATTGACGCCCGCGCCTCAGCGATCCTCGGGTCGGGCCCGCGAGGAGGGGGCCGGACATGGATCGAGAGGCAGCAAGGATTCGCGGACGGGTGCG
>VGCB01000174.1 GCA_016870235.1 Actinomycetota bacterium
CGGCCGCGGCGTGACCGCTCCCGGGCTCGTCCGCCGGGCGGAGTCCCTCGCCGCAGCTGCGGGATTCGCGTCGGGATGTCGGCCGGAAGACGGGCAGGTGCTTCACTTCCTCGCCGCCCGCCGGGGGATCGAGCGGGCAGCCGAGATCGGCACCGGCTGCGGCATCGGCGCCTCCTGGATCGTGTCGGCGCTCCGGCCGGGCGTCCCCTTCGTCACGGTCGAGATCGATCCCGGTCGCGCGGCAGTTGCGCGCAGCGTCTTCGCCGAGGACGAGAGCGTCCGCGTGCTCGAGGGCGACTGGCGGGAGCTCCTGCCGCCGGAGGCGCCGTTCGACCTCCTCTTCGTCGACGTGGCCGACGCGATGGACCGTGTCGACGAAATCGTCGGCCTGCTCTCGCCGGGCGCCAGCGTCGTGCTCGACGACTTCACCGCGGGCCGCGAGGGCGACGACCCGCGCCGGCACGCCTGGCTCGGGCATCCGGCCCTTGCCGCCGCCCTCCTCGGCACGGGCGGGGCCGCGGAGCTTCTCGTCGCGACCCGCGTCCGCTGACCCGTTCGCGGCTACAGACCCGCCCCCGGGCTGCCGATAAGCCGTTCGTGGTCACGTACCCGAACGAGTGGAGCGACATCGGGGGCTTCCTCCTCACGTGGCTTCCGATCTGCTTCTTCGGGCTGATCGTCGTGCTCCTGTGGCGGACGATGCAGTACATGCCGCGGATCAAGCCGGCACAGGTCGAGAGGGACGTCGGCCAGTCGCCCGTCTCGTGGTCGGACGTCGCCGGGCTCGACGAGGCGAAGGAGGAGCTGCAGGAGGTGGTCGAGTTCCTGCGCGAGCGCGAGCGGTTCGCCCGGCTCGGGGCTCGGGTGCCGAAGGGCATCCTCCTCTACGGCCCGCCCGGGACCGGCAAGACGCTGCTTGCGAAGGCGATCGCGACCGAGTCGGGCGCCAACTTCTACAGCTCGAGCGCCGCCGCCTTCGTCGAGATGTTCGCCGGTCTCGGCGCCGCCCGGATCCGCAAGCTCTTTCAGGAGGCGCGCGAGAACGCCCCCGCGATCGTGTTCATCGACGAGCTCGACGCCGTCGGCACCGCCCGGTTCGGCGGCGCCTTCAACCGCGAGCACGACCAGACCCTGAATCAGCTGCTCGTCGAGCTCGACGGCTTCGCGACGCGCGACGACGTCGTCGTCATGGGCGCCTCGAACCGGCTGCAGGACCTCGATCCGGCGCTCCTTCGCCCCGGCCGCTTCGACCGCCAGGTGAACGTGGCACCGCCCGACCTCGCCGGCCGCGAGGCGATCCTCAAGGTGCACACGCGCTCGAAGCCGCTGCACCCGGACGTCGACCACGCCGTGGTCGCGCGCCGGACGGCCGGGCTCACCGGCGCCGATCTCGCGAACATCGCGAACGAGGCGGCGATCATCGCCGCGCGCAAGGGCCATCCGGCCGTCCGCATGAGCGACTTCGACGCCGCGCTCGAGCGCGTCCTCACGGGCCTGCAGAAGCGCCTGGTCGTCTCCGAGAAGGAGAAGCGGATCCTCGCCTACCACGAGGCCGGCCATGCCCTCATGGCGCACCTGATGGGCGACGTGCTGACGCTGCAGAAGGTGACGATCATCGCGCGCGGCGATGCGCTCGGGCTCGCGTACTACCTGCCGAACGAGGACCGCTACCTCCACACAAAGGAGGAGCTCGTCGACGTCATGAAGGTCGCCCTCGCGGGGCGGGCCGCCGAGGAGCTCGTCTTCGGCCGCGTCACGAACGGCGCCTCCGGCAACCTCGAGAAGGTGACGCAGATCGCACGGGCCATGGTGTTCGAGTACGGGATGTCGGACGTCGCCCCTGCACGCACGATGCGGGCCGACAACTATGCGCTCTCCGAGGAGACGAAGCGGCTCCGCGACGCCGAGCAGGCGCGCCTCACCGACGACGCCTACGCCGAGGCCCTGCGGCTCCTCCAGAAGCACCGGCGCCCGCTGGACACCCTGGCCGGCGTGCTGCTCGAGAAGGAGACGATCGAGCGGGAGGAGTTCCTCCGGCTCCTCACCGACGTCCGGCCGGAGTCGCGCTCCGCGGAGACGATCGGCACCGTCCGCGCGGTGTAGGGCAGCCGACGGCGCCTCCTTGCCGTCTGCGAGGTGCCGAGCAAGCGCCGCGAGCCGCGCCTCCCAGTCGGCCCCCAACCGGTCGCGCGCCTCCCGGCCCAGGCGATCGCCTACGGCCTCATCGACGGCGTGCTCCTGCCGCCCGGCCGCGCAGGCCGCGAGTAGCATCGGCGGAGCATGCGCGTCCGGAGCGTCCACCATCTCGGCTTCGCCGTCCCCGACCTCGACGCTGCGGTCGAGACGTACGAGCGTCTCTTCGACGGGCGCCTGGAGCACCGGGCGGCCGTCCCCGACCAGGGCGTCGAGGCCGGGTCGGTGCTGGTCGGCGTCTCGCGGATCGAGCTGCTCGCGCCGACGGGCCCCGACACGCCGGTCGGTAAGTTCCTCGCGAAGCATGGCCCGGGCATGCACCACATCGCCTACGAGGTCGGCGATGTCGCCGAGGCGCTGCGAGACCTCGAGGCGCAGGGCGCCCAGCTCATCGACGTAGCCCCGCGTACCGGCCTCTTCGGGCTGCAGGTCGCGTTCGTCCATCCTGACGCCGTCCACGGCGTCCTCACGGAGGTGGTTTCCGTTGGCTGAGGAGTCCGTCCGCATCGAGATCGCGTTCGCCGGCGGCCCCATCCTCGGGGCAACCGTCACCGCCGCCTCCGCCGACGCGCTCGAGCGCGCCGGCGCCGCGAGTGCGAGCGGGACGCTCCAGCTCGACTCCGACGACGGCAGGATCACGGTCGTCCTCGACCGCATCGCCTACGTGAAGCGCTTCGCACGCGAGTCGCGCGTCGGCTTCGGCCTCTAGCGCGGCCGGCGATGGCGCTCGAGGTCGGGATCGTCGGCCTGCCGAACAGCGGCAAGACGACGCTCTTCAACGCGCTCACGAAGGCCGGCGCCGAGATCACCGCTTACGCGTCGGTGAGCGACAAGGCGAACGTCGGGATGGCGACGATCGCCGACGACCGCCTCGAGCAGCTGGCGGCACTCGTCTCCGCGAAGAAGATCACGCCCGCAGCGATCCGCGTCGTCGACGTCCCGGGCACGGGGCCGCAGCTCCTCGGCAACCTCCGCCAGGTCGACGCCCTCCTCGCCGTCACCGACGGGTTCTCGGGGACGGGCAACCCCGACGACGACCTCGAGACGCTCGGGCTCGAGCTCCTCGTCGCCGACCGCGACCACGTCGAGCGGCGGCTCGAGCGGGTCGAGAAGCAGGCGAAGTCGGGCGATCCCGCCGTCCGCAAGGAGGCGGAGAGCCTCCGCGCCGTCCTCGCGCACCTCGATGCCGGCAAGACGCTCGCCGAGTGGTCGGGCGACCTCCCCGGCGAGCTCGACCCGCTGACGACGAAGCCGCTCCTCGCAATCGAGAACGGCCCAGGCGGGATCGACTGCGCGCTCGAGATGGAGCTCTCCGAGCTGCCCGACGAGGAGGCGGCCGAGTTCCGCGAGGGCCGCCGCTCGGCGCTCGAGGAGGTCGTCAACCGGCTCAAGGACGCGCTCGACCTGATCACCTTCTTCACGGTCGGCGAGAAGGAGACCCGCGCGTGGACGCTCCGTCGCGGCCAGACCGCGCTCGACGCCGCAGCCTCGATCCACTCCGACATCGCGCGCGGGTTCATCCGCTGCGAGGTGGTCGCCGCCGCCGACTACCTCGAGCACGGGTCGCACGCCGAGCTCGTCAAGCACGGCCTGCAGCGGCTCGAAGGGAAGACGTACCTCGTCGCCGACGGCGACGTGTTGAACATCAGATTCAACGTCTGAAGCCGGCGACTCCGTCCGACTGAAGTCGGACGGGGAAGGTCGCGCCCCCAGTCCCCGCGTCCGACTTCAGTCGGACGCGACATGGGGCCGCGTCAACGGCCGTTGCTGCCGCCGCCGTCGATCCTGCGGCCTGCTCCGTCCTGGCGCTCCTGCTCTGCGCGCTCGGCGTCCGCGCGGCGCGCCTGCCCGAGCGGCGTCCGCCGCCAGCCGCGGTAGACGATCCAGCCGGCGATCAGCGCAGCTGCCGGCAGGACGACGACGAAGATCGCGATCGCACGCCACATGGCTACATGATCACGGACCTGTCTCGACCGGTGTCGTCGTGTTCGGGATGCACACGGTCCGTGGCGGGCACACGATCACCTGGACGTTCGGGTTCATCTTCTCGATCGCCTGCTGCTGCACCAGGAGCGGCGTCAGCGACTGCTGGCGCAACCGGTTCGCCTTCGCCTCGCCGGTGGCGCGGGTCACGTTCGACTTCGCGTCGCCCTCGGCCTCGGCCACCTTCTGCTTCGCGACCGCCTCGGCGATCCGAACCTTCGCCTCCTCGCGCTTTGCCTGCTGCTCGGCCTCCACCGTCTGCTCGATCGCCTGCGAGAGCGCGTCGGTGAAGTCGACGTTCTTGAGCGACACGTTGTTGATCCGAAGCGCATCGAGCGACGCGCCCGTGACGCCCGTCACCTTCCCGACCTCGAGCTGGAGCGCCTTCTCGATCGCGGCCCGGATGCCCTCGCGGTTCGCGGCGAACTCGATCGCCTTGTACCGCGCCGTCACCTCCTTGGTGATCTGGAAGGCGGCGGGGTCGAGGATGCGCTCGACGTACTGGCCGCCGGTCTCGCGATAGAGGTCGACGGCCCCGACGCGGACGAGCGAGTAGTTGACCTGAACGGTGAGGAAGACGGGCTGGGAGTCGCGAGAGATGGCGCTGCCCGAGCCGCCGACGGTGCGGTCGTCCATCGCGTACGTGCGGATCTCGTTGCGCACGGACACCGCGGAGAGCTGCCGCCACGGCGCGGTCGTCACGAGGCCCTCGCCCGTCGTGCCGACGATCGACCCGAACTGCTTGACGATTCCGATGTGGCCGTTCTCGACCGTGTGGAGCGACATCAGCAGCGTGATCCCGAGCCAGACGACGCCGACCAGGGCCGAGCCGCCGAGCGCCATCAGCCGGCGCTCCGCAACCGCGGCCGTGCGTCCGAAGGCGATGAGCCCGATCACCGCCACGATCGCGATTCCCGTGAGCACGAACCAGCCCATCTCGCCCGACCTTTCGTCTCGCCGACAGCTCCCGCCACGAGTAAACGGGACGCGTCGGCTGGCGGGGCTCAGCCGGCGGCGACGAGGGCCGCCCCTGCGAGCGCGAGGACGCCGCCCGCACGACGGCCCGAGTCGAGGCGCTCGTGGAGGAGGAGCCGCGCGAGGACGATCGTCATCACGGGGTAGAGAGCGCTGAGCACGGCGACGATCCCGATCTCGCCGCGTGTGGTCGCGACCGAGATCAGCGCGTTCGCGGACGTGTCGAAGACGCCGACGCCGAGGATCGCCGGGAGGAGCCGCGCGGGCGTTGTGACCGAGGTCCGGGTGAGGACGACCGCCACGGCGACCGCGACGACGGCGGTGCCTCTCGCGATCGCCGCAGCCCACGATGCGCTCTCGTCGGCGGCAGCCCCGAGGAAGACCACGAAGAGACCGAAGCCGAGGGCCGCCACCAGTGCGAGGCCGACGCCGGCCGCAAGCGGCGCTCGACGCTCGGACCGTTCGCGCGAGAGAAGGACGATCCCTCCGAGGGCCAGCACGATCCCGAGCCATTGCAGCCCTCCGGGGGCGCGGCCACGCGCGACGTCGACGGCGAGGGCGATGACCGGCGAGGTGGCGGAGATCGGGGCGACGACGCCCATCGCGCCGATCGCCATCCCGCGGTAGAGGCACGCAAGCCCGATGACGCCTGCCGCGCCCGCCCCCGCCCCCGCGAGCACGCCCACCCAGCCGGGCGCGTCGTCACCGGCGATCGCGACCCAGACCGCGAGGCCGGCGAGGCCCACGAGCTGCGACCAGAGCAGCACGGCGAGAACCGGAAGCCGCCGGGTCGTGAGCCCGCCGAGGAAGTCTCCCGCGCCCCAGAGCGCCGCGGCCGCGAGCGCGAGCAGCGTCGCCACGCGGCGCTAGTCCTCGCCGACCGGTCGCGTGGCCGCCTGGGCGTCGAGCTGGTTCGCGTGGTAGAGCACGGCCGCCTCCGCCGTTCGGGCCGCCTGCCGGTCGTGGTGGCAGGCGACGGCGTGGAGCAGCTCCGCGCACACGGCGGCGTCGAGCGTGGCCGCCCGCTCCTCGATCAGCCGCAGCCCCAGGTGCACGTGCCCGAGCAGCCGTCCCTCGGGCGTCTGGCGGAAGGCGGGCCCGCGCTCGAGCTC
>VGCB01000175.1 GCA_016870235.1 Actinomycetota bacterium
CCGCAAGGCCCTCGGAGAGGAGCTCGGCGCGGCCGGGGGCCTGGTCACCGGCAGCGACGACTACCCCGCCCAGCTCAAGAGCCTCACGGGATCGTTCGACCTCGTCGTCGACTCGATCGGCGGAGCGCTCTTCAAGGACCTCGTCCGCCTCGCCCGCCAGGGCGGGCGGATCGTGTCGTTCGGCGCGACCGCGGGCCCGGTTCCCGAGCTCGTGCTGCCGACCGTGTTCCTCAAGCACGTCGACATCCTCGGCACCGCGATGGGCGACGCGAACGACTTCCGCGGGCTCCTCGACCTCGTCGAGCGCCACCAGCTCCGGCCGGTCGTGGCGGCGACGTTCCCGCTCGAGCGCACCGTCGAGGCGCTCGAGCTGATGGAGTCCGGCGCCGCCATGGGCAAGATCGTGATCGAGATCGCCGCGTGAGCGCCGCCGACCGCCTCGAATCGCCGACGCGGTGGGAGCAGGTCGCCGAGCAGACGCGGTGGGGCCGCTACATCTCCGACACCGAGCACCGCACGATCCTCGCGGGCGCGGCGCTCGCCGAGGCGAACGGAGGCGCGGGCACGGCCCTCGAGGTCGGCTGCGAGGCCGGGCGCTGGTCGCTCCTCCTCGCCAGGCGCGGCTGGGAGCTGGTCTGCACCGACATCAGGCCCGAGAGCCTCGAGATCTGCCAGGAGCGGATCCCGGCGGCGCGCTGCGTCCTCGTCGAAGAGGCAGACACGACCCTTCCCTGCGACACGGGCACCGTCGGCTTCCTCCTCTGCATCGAGGTCCCGGGCGTCCCCACGAGCGACTGGTTCCTCGAGGAGGCAGCCCGCGTCCTGCGGCCGGGAGGGATCCTCGTCACGATCGCCTGGAACCGCAGCTCGCTCCGTGGCAGGTACGGCCACCGGAGCGCGGTGCGGGCCGACACGTTCGACTTCTACGCGCGCACGTACCGCGACTGGCGCGCCGAGCTCCTCTCCGAGGGCCTTGCGGTCGTGCGGGAGGAGGGCTTCTGCTGGTTCCCGTTCCCGCGCGAGAGCGACTCGCGGCTCGTCCCGCATGCCGTCAGGATCGAGCGCCTGCTCGGGCTGCCGCGCCTGCCGGCGCTGAGCCCGTGGGTGATCGTGACGGCCGAGCGCCGGGCCTGATCGCGCGCGACGGGAGGGCAGCCGTCCGGTCGAGGCCGGACGGCGACCGGTCTCGTGCGGCGTCTCACAACCTCAGACAGGAAACCGTAGTTGTGCGACGCCGCACTCCCATGCTTGCTTCTGAAAGTGCGGCCTCATGGGCGCCGGAGTTACCCGTCGAAGGTTGTGAGAGGCCGCGCTAGGGCCGCTCGAACACGGCAGCCATGCCCTGGCCGCCGCCGATGCACATCGTCACCACACCGCACCGGCCGCCCGTGCGCTCGAGATGGTGCATGAGCTTGACCGTGAGGATGCAGCCGGTCGCGCCGACCGGATGCCCGAAGGCGATGGCGCCCCCGAGGAGGTTCAGCTTGTCGTCGGGCACGCCGGCGTCGCGGACGACGGCGAGCGCCTGGGCCGCGAACGCCTCGTTGAGCTCGACGGCGTCGACGTCGTCCATCGTCAGACCGGCACGCTCGAGCGCCTTCGGGATCGAGAGCGCCGGCGCGTAGCCCATCACCTCCGGCTCGATCCCGGTCACCGCCCAGGAGCGGAGGACGAGGCGCGGCTCGAGGCTGCGGCGCTCGGCCTCGGACGCCGACATCAGGACGACCGCCGCGGCGCCGTCGTTGATGCCCGACGCGTTGCCGGCGGTGACCGAGCCGCCCTCCTTGAAGGCGGGCCTGAGCCCGGCGAGCTGATCGAGCGTCGTCGGACGCGGGTGCTCGTCGCGGGCGAACGGCTCCGTCGCCCGGGGCGCCGTGACAGGGACGATCTCGGCGTCGAAGTCGCCGCGCTCGATCGCGGCGGCGGCGCGCTCCTGGCTTCGCAGCGCGAAGCGATCCTGGTCCTCGCGCGTGACCCCGTAGCGATCCGCCACCTTCTCGGCGGTCATCCCCATCGGGTAGCGCCCGAACGGGTCGGTGACGAGCGAGAGCGTGCCGTCCACGAGCTGGCGCGGGCCGAGCCGCCAGCCGGAGCGGGCGTCGTAGTCGAGGAACGGCTGCCGGCTCATCGACTCGTTGCCGCCGGCGACGACGACCCGCGCCGAACCCGTCATCACCTGCTGCGCCCCGGTGACGATCGCCTGCAGCCCGGAGGAGCAGAGGCGGTTGACGTTCATCGCGGTCGAGGACGGCGGCAGGCCTGCCGCGAGCGCGCAGCGACGGGCGTTGTAGGCGTCGGGCCCGACCTGGCCGACCTGCCCCATCACGACCTCGTCGACCTCGTCTGCGGCCACGCCCGACCGCTCGAGCGCCTCGCGGATGCAGATGGCGCCGAGGTCGGACGACTCGACGTCCTTCAGCGAGCCGCCGAACCTCCCGATCGCCGTCCGGACGCCGCCGACGAGGACGACGGGCTCGAGCATGGTCATGCCTTCCTCTCCTTGCGGTTGCCGCGCCGGTGGTCGCCGCGGACGATCATGCCCCACTCCCGGAGGCGGCGGGCCGGCGAGCCGGCAGCGCCTCGGAGAAGTCGCCGGCGTCGAGCCGGACGGCGCGGAGCAGCTCCGAGATCTCGTCGAGGGCGCCGTCGTCGAGCGGCCCCGTCCCGAAGCGCGCCTCGTTGAGGACGGCCGTCGCCCGATCCGCGACCTCTCTCCCGGCCGCGGTGATCGCGGCAAGGGTCATCCGCCGGTCGGTCTCGTGCGGCACGCGCTGGACGTGGCCCGAGCGCTCGAGCGCGTCGACGATGCTCGTCACGCTCGTCGGGTGCACCTGGAGCCGCTCGCCGAGCTTCCCGAGCGGGAGCGACCCGGCGCGGCTGAGGTGGAGGAGCATCAGGGCCTCGTAGCGGGGGAACGTGAGATCGGACGGGGCGAGGAGGCCGTTGAGGCGCGCCATCAGGATCTGCTGGACGCGCATGACCGCCGTCACCGCAGCCATCGCCGGCCCGGGAGCGAGGCCCCAGCGATCCTCCCACTGCTGCCGCGCCGCGACGATCGGGTCGAAGTCGAGAGGGTTCACGGGCGGCGACTCCGGGCGCGTGCCGCTGCTTGCGCGGCGCGCTCGACCCTGCGCTCATCACCTCTCGTGCGCCGCATTCCCCTCCTATACTATGTGATATCCCAACTATCCAGGTTCCATCATTCCGGAAGCCGAGGTTCGATGGCTACGACATCTGACATCCAGCGCAGCCTCGACCGGTGGCGGTCGGAGCACTACGACGCGACGCCGGAGCGGCGGGGCGAGCTCTTCTCGACGATGTCCGGCCTCGAGAACGAGCCGCTCTACACGCCCGAGTCCGTGCAGGTCGACTACGAGCGCGACCTCGGGTACCCGGGCTCGTTCCCGTTCACGCGCGGTGTCTATCCGTCCATGTACCGCGGGCGGCTCTGGACGATGCGGCAGTTCGCCGGGTTCGGGACAGCCGAGGAGACGAACGCGCGCTTCCGCTACCTCCTCGAGCACGGCCAGACGGGGCTCTCGACCGCATTCGACATGCCGACGCTGATGGGTTACGACTCGGATCACCCGCGCTCGCTCGGCGAGGTGGGACGCGAGGGCGTGGCCGTCGACTCGCTCGCGGACGTCGAGACCCTCTTCGACGGCATCCCGCTCGGCGAGGTCTCGACCTCGATGACGATCAACTCGCCGGCCGCGATCCTCCTCGCCTACTACCTCGTCGTCGGCGAGCGGCAGGGCGTGCCCCGGGCGCAGCTCCGCGGGACGATCCAGACGGACATCCTCAAGGAGTACATCGCACAGAAGGAGTACATCTTCCCGCCCGAGCCGTCGATGCGGCTCGTCACGGACATGGTCGAGTTCTGCGCCAACGAGATGCCGCTCTGGCATCCGATCTCGATCTCCGGCTACCACATCCGTGAGGCCGGCTCGACCGCGGCGCAGGAGCTCGCGTTCACCCTCCACGACGGGTTCACGTACGTCGAGTGGGCGCTCGAGCGCGGGCTCGACATCGACGACTTCGCGCCGCGGCTCTCGTTCTTCTTCAACGCGCACATCGACTTCTTCGAGGAGGTCGCGAAGTACCGGGCGGCGCGGCGCATCTGGGCGCGGGAGCTTCGCGACCGGTACGGCGCCCGGAGCGACCGCTCGCTGCTGATGCGCTTCCACACCCAGACCGCCGGCGTCTCGCTGACGTGGCAGCAGCCGCTCGTCAACATCGTGCGGACGGCGATCGAGGCGATGGCTGGCGTGCTGGGCGGGACGCAGTCGCTGCACACGAACTCGTACGACGAGGCGCTCGCGCTGCCGACCGAGCACGCGGTGCAGATCGCGCTGCGGACGCAGCAGGTGATCGCGCACGAGACGGGCGTCACGAACGTGATCGACCCGCTCGGCGGCGCCTACTACGTCGAGGAGCTGACGAACCGCATGGAGGCCGAGGCCTACCGGTACTTCCAGCTGATCGACGACCACGGCGGCATGGTCGAGGCGATCAAGCAGAACGTCCCTCAACGCGAGATCGCCGAGGCGTCCTACCGCTTCCAGCAGGAGGTCGAGTCGAACCAGCGGATCATCGTCGGCGTCAACGGGTACACCGTCGACGAGGAGGAGCCGATCGCGATCCTCAAGGTCGACCCGGCCCTCGAGGGCAAGCAGATCGAGCGGCTCGCCGCGCTGAAGGGCCGCCGCACGGGCGCCGACGTCGAGCAGGCGCTCGCCGCGCTCAAGGCCGGCGCCGCGGGCGACGCCAACCTGATGCCTCTGATCGTCGACGCAGCGCGCGCCTATGTAACGTTGGGCGAGATGTGCGACGCGTTCCGCGAGGTGTGGGGGACATGGCGCGAGACGCCGGTGTTCTGAGGTCGGGCGGCCCGAGATGAGCACGGTCTCCGCGCGGACGTTCGACTGGCCGCCTCTCGACGACGAGCAGCGCGAGCTCCTCTCCCTCGTCCGCACGATCGCGCAGGAGAAGGTGGCGCCGCGCGCGGCCGAGATCGACGAGTCGCACGAGTTCCCGTGGGACATCGTCGAGGTGTTCCGAGAGGCCGGCCTCTTCGGGCTCCTGTTCGAGGACGAGCACGGCGGCACCGGCACCGGCACGATCCTCGCGTTCGCCGCGATCGAGGAGCTCTCGAAGGTGTGCGCGACGACCGGGCTCCTCCTCGCCGTGCAGGAGCTCGGCTCGCTCGGTCTCAAACTCGCCGGCTCGACCGAGCAGAAGGACCGCTACCTCCCGCTCCTCGCCTCCGGCGAGTGGCTCTGCGCGTACGCCCTCACGGAGTCCGAGTCCGGCTCCGACTCGGCGGCGATGCGCACGACCGCGCGCCGCGACGGCGACGACTACGTGCTCGACGGGTCGAAGCGGTTCATCACGAACGCGGGCGTGGCCAAGCTCTACACCGTCTTCGCCAAGACCGACCCCGGCGCGAAGCACAAGGGGATCAGCGCCTTCGTCGTCGAGGCGGACACGCCCGGCTTCGAGGTCGCGCGGCTCGAGCCGAAGATGGGCATCGCCGGCTCGACGACCGGGGAGCTGACGTTCGACGGCTGCCGCGTGCCGGCCGCCAACATGCTCGGCCCCGAGGGCTCGGGCTTCACGCTCGCGATGCGCGTCCTCGACCGCTCGCGCGGCGGCATCGCCGCCCAGGGCCTCGGGATCGCCGAGGGCGCGACTGCCTACGCGCTCGAGTACGCGAAGAGCCGGGAGACGATGGGCCGCCCGATCGTGCAGCACCAGCTGATCGCCGCCAAGCTCGCCGAGATGTCGACGCAGTGCACCGCCGCCGCTGCGCTCCTCTACCGCTTCGCGCAGATGATCGACGCCGGCATCGAAGGGCCCGAGCTGACGATGGCGTCCGCCCAGGCCAAGCTCTTCTGCACGGACGTCGCGATGGAGGTGACGACCGAGGCGGTGCAGGTGCTCGGCGGCTACGGGTACATCAAGGAGTATCCGGTCGAGCGCATGATGCGCGACGCGAAGATCACGCAGATCTACGAGGGCACGAACGAGATCCAGCGCATCGTGATCGCGCGGGAGCTCGCGCGGACGACGTAGCCGGTCGTCGCGGCCTCCCGCCTCCCTTCCCTGCCCGACGGCAGCAGACGGCTACGGATCAGGCCGCTTCCGACTCGGGCCGCTCGAGCCGCTGGAGGCGCCAGTCGATCGACGACGCCATACGCTCGAGCGTGGTCAGGAGCGTGTCGCGCGCCGTGCTCGAGGCCGACTCCATCTCCTCCATG
>VGCB01000176.1 GCA_016870235.1 Actinomycetota bacterium
GAGCCGGAGCGTCTCGAGTGGGATCACCTCGTCGGGCGGGATGTTGCCGAGATTGACGTCGGGCCCGAACTTCCGGACGAAGTAGGCCTGGGCGGACTTGATCGGCGCCTCGAAGAGGAGGTCGTCGATCGGCACCTCGTGGACGATCTCGTCGACGAGGCCCGTCCGCATCTCGCCGTCCTTGCGGTAGATGCCCGCGGTGCCGCCCTCGCGCCCCTCGGTGATCACCTTCCAGGAGCCGGCCGCGAGCTCCTCCTTGATCCACTCCACCCATTGATAGGGCGCGTACACGACCTCGGAATCCTTCGAGCCCACCTCCGACAGCACCGTGAAATCCCGCGCGAAGTCGGCGATCAGCTCCAGCTTGCGCTGGCGCGGGATCTCGAGCGTGCCGTCGGAGATCTCGACGTGCGAGAACCGGAAGTGCTCGAGCCAGCTCTTGAACGCGTCGAGCTTCCCCTGCGCGTACACGGCCTCGAAGAGCGTGCCGCCGCAGACGACGGGGGTCTGGAAGGAGCGGTAGAGCGCGATCTTCTTCTCCAGGTTGTTCGTCACGTAGCTCGTGCCCCAGCCGAACTTGACGATGTCGACGTAGGCGCCGGCCGTGTCGAACAGCCCCTCGATCTCGCGGATGTTGAGACCCTTGTCGATCACGTGGGTCAACCCGGACTCACGCGGCTTTCCCGCACGCTCCGGCACGTCGAGGAACGCGTGCTCGTCGAACGGCCCGTTCCCCCCAGTCCGCATCACCGCCTCACCTCCTCCACCGAATCGCCCTCGAGACCCAAGCTCAAGATCCAAGTCCTAGCGTCTCTGCTGCGGCCGAAGGTCGCGTCAGAGACGTGCATAGAGCTCCTCCAGCCGTTCCTTGGCCCGATCCTGCACCTCGCGGTAGAGCGAGCTGCCGTGGGCGTCGATGCCGACGATCAGCGGGCCGAAGTCCTTGACCCGGAACCTCCAGAGGCACTCGGGCATCAGCTCCTCCCAGGCGACCTCCTCGATCTCCTCGATCTGCGTCGTCTCGAGCGCCGCGGCGCCGCCGACGATGGCGAAGTAGACCATCCCGAGCCGGTGCATCGGTTCGATCGCCTCGTCCGGGAACCCGCCCTTGCCGCAGATGGCGCGCACGCCGTACTGCGCCCCGAGGCCCTCGGTGAAGCGCACCATGCGCGCGCTGGTCGTCGTGCCGATGCAGATCTTCTCGTAGCGACCCGGCCCGAGCTTGCGGACGTTCGGCGCCGTATGCAGCAGGAACGCGCCCGCGAGGTCCATGGGCGGGTCAATCCCCTGGTCGAAGATCCGGATCTGCGTCCGGTCGCGGATGCCGATGATGTGCCCCTGGACGATCACCTCGTCGCCCGCGCGGAGCTTCAGGATCTCGGCCGGATCCGTGACCGGGAACGTCACCTCATGGGTTGCCACTGCCTGCCTCCTTCGCCCCTTGGCTTTGTGTTGATTCAACACAAGCCGCGTTCAGGGCTGCCGCCAGTGTCGCCGCCGCCGCCCGAGTCACCGTCGTGTCGATGTCGCCGTCGTTCTCGATCGGGAGGACCAGTCGGACAGTCTCACCCTCGCGAGAGACGCTCGCCCAGCCCGCCACGCCGTCGACGGTCTGCAACCCCACCTGCGCCGTCACCTCTCTCCCCCAGCGCCCACATCCACATCCTCTCCCGAGGACACAACCGAACGGCGAAGCCGCAGCTCCGTGCCGCGCCACATCGCACCTGACACCATGAGCGCAGGCACGGAGCTCAGAACTCCCGGTCGAAGTCGACGGTGCCGTCGGCGGCGATGTGGGCCGACGCGCGCCGCGCCGCCCAGCACTGGTAGTTGACCGCCACCGGGTTCAGGGTCATGTGGGTGTCCGCATGCTCGATGTGGCACTGGAGCACGGTCACGTCGCCGCCGAGGCCCATCGGCCCGATCCCCGTCTCGTTCAGCAGCTCGTAGAGCTCGTCCTCGAGCTGCGCCACGAGCGGATCGGGGTTCCGCGAGCCCACCGGGCGCGCGATCGCCTCCTTCGCCAGGTGCATCGCGTAGTCGGCCGAGCCGCCGATCCCGATCCCGACGATCCCTGGCGGGCACGGCTTGCCGCCGGCGCCGACGATCGACTCGAGCACGAACTTCTTGATGCCCTTCACCCCGTCGGCGGGCACGAGCATCTTCAGGAACGTCATGTTCTCCGAGCCTGAGCCCTTCGGCACGCACTTGACGTCGAGCCCGTCCCAGTCGGGGATGAAGTCCCAGTGCACGATCGGGACCCGGAAGCCGACGTTCGGGCCGGTGTTCTCGCGCGTCAGGGTGTGCACGGTGTTCGAGCGCAGCGGATGCTCGACCGTCGCGCGCTCCGTTCCCTCCTTGAGCGCCTCGTAGATCCGCGCCGGGTGGAGCGGGAACCCCTCGCCGACACGGCAGTAGTAGACGGCGATGCCGGTGTCCTGGCAGACGAGGTTCTTCTGCTCGTCGGCGATCTGCACGTTGCGGTGGATCGTCTCGAGGACGCGGATCCCGGTCTTCGACGTCTCGCGGTCGCGGGCGGCCGCGAGCGCGTCGCGCAGGTCCTGCGGGATGTCCTTGAGCGCCCACACGTAGAGGTGCGCGGCGGCGTCCTCGACGGCCTGGCGGAGGTCGGTGGTGGTGATCGTGCTCATGGCTCCATTCTCGTCCTGGCGTCGGGGGTCACGTCCCCGCCCTCTCGGCTGCGGCGGCTCCGGCACGACGTCCGAAGACGACGCACTCGAGCAGGGAGTTTCCCATCATCCGGTTCCGTCCGTGCGTGCCGCCGGCGATCTCGCCGCAGGCGAACACGCCCTCGAGCGTCGTCTCGCCGTGCGTGTCGATCACGAGGCCGCCGTTCTGGTAGTGGAGGATGGGGTACGTGTAGAGCTTCTCCGCCAGGGGATCGATCCCCGCGCCACGGAACCGGCGGAGCATGTACGGCAGCGAGACGGCGGCGTCGGCCTCGGGGATCCTCGTCGTGTCGAGCCACACCGCCGGACGCCCGTCCGGGGTCTCGACGCCGCGACCGGCGGCAACCTCGTCGACGATCGCCTGCGAGACGGCGTCGCGCGGGCCGAGCGAGTCGGTGAACTCCTGGCCGTCCGCGTTCAGGAGAACGGCGCCGTACGCCCGCGTCGTCTCCGGGATCGAGTAGCCCTGCATGGTCGGCGGCCACGCGCCGCCGTTCGGGTGGTACTGGAGCGCGTCGAGGTCGCGCGTCTCGGCCCCAGCCTCCATCGCGATCCGCGTCACCTCTCCCGTCGCGTTCGGGTGGTTGGTCGAGAGCTCGCCGCGCGCAGCCGCCTCCGCGAAGCACCGTCCCCCGGCGGCCAGCACGACCGCTCCTGCCTCGACGGTGGCGACGCCGTCGGGCGTCTCGAACCGGGCGCGCCAGCGTCCGTTGCCGGGCTCGAGCGCGACGAGGGCGTGCTCCTCGAGCGTCTCGCCCCCGGCTTCCGCGTACGCCTCCCGCAGCGCCTTCGTGATCGCATGCCCCGTGCGGTCGCCCACCTGGAGCAGGCGCTTGCGCGTGGCGCCGCCGCAGCGGGCGACGCGAAAGCCGCCGTTCTCGCGCGTGAAGCCGACGCCGCGCTCCTCGAGCCAGCGGATCGCGGCGGGACCGTCGCCGGTGAGCGCCTCGACGAGCCGGGGATCGGCCGTGTCGCGCGACGATCGCATCACGTCCTCGGCGTGTGTGGCCGGATCGTCGTCGGGCGCGACCGCCGCCTGGATCCCGCCCTGCGCCTTCGAGGAGTTGTTCGCCTGCAGCGAGGTCTTCGTCGCGACCGCGACCGGGGCGCCGGAGCGGAGGGCGGAGACGCCGGCGGCGAGCCCGGCGGCGCCGCTTCCGACCACGAGCACGGGGACCGACCGCCGAGTCACGGACATAGTCTAGCTAATGATGGAGATAACTTATCGTTATCCGTTCGGCTCGGGCGCGGGCAGGAGCCGCTCGCGCGCGAAGCCGAGGAACGCCGCTGCAGCCCGGCTCGGCGAGCGCCCGGCGCCGCGGGCGAGCGCGATCTCGCGCTTGACGTCGATCCCCTCGACCCGCGCCTCGCCGAGCCTGCCTGCCGCGAGCTCCGACTCGACCGCCGCCCGCGAGATGAAGGTGACGCCGTAGCCCGCGGCGACGGCGATCCGCACCGACTCCTGCAGCCCCAGCTCGAGCCGCACGTCGAGGTCGCGCAGCTTCAGGCCGAGCCGCCGGAGCTCGTCCTCGATCACCTGCCGGACGCCGGCGCCCTCTTGCATGACGATCAGCGGCTCCTGGCGAAGCTCGTCGAGGCTGACGGTGCGACCCGCGAAGGCGTGGCCGGTCGGGACGAGGAGGATCACCTCGTCCTCCATGAACGGCTCGAACCGGACCGCGCGATGCCGGCGAGCGGCGCCGACGATCCCGAGCTCGAGCTGCCGCTCTGCGACCCGGTCGACGACCGTCTGGGTGTCGTGCACCTCGAGCACGACGTGAACGGCGGGGTGGGCACGCTGGAACTCGCAGAGGAGCAGGGGGACGACGATTGCGGCAGGGCCGGTCGAGGCGCCGATCGAGAGCTCGCCCGCGACCTCGCCCTCCTGCTCGGAGGCGACCTCGTCCATGACCTGCTCCTCGAGCGCGAGCAGGCGCTGCGCTCCGCGATAGAGGCGCCAGCCGGCCTCCGTCGGCTCGACTCGGCGGCCGGACCGGTCGAGGAGCTGCGTCGCGAGCCGCTTCTCGAGGGCGCGCACCTGCAACGACACGGCCGGCTGCGTCACCCCGAGGCGTTCGGCCGCCTGCGAGAAGCTGCGACGCTCGACCACGGCGCAAAACGCCGCCAGCTGGCGCGTGTCCATAAGCAGATCTTATCCAGAAGGGTAGGCATCCGCTCCAATCTGCGCCGTATAATACGATCTCGTATATCGAATTGCGGTATAATACGTTCGCGTATAGCAACCCGTTCACCTTCGGTGCTCTCGTGCTCGACGAGGGCTTCGTCGACCGCGAGGCGGAGCTCCGGATGCTCCTCACCGACCTGCGGAGCGGTCAGGACGTGGTGCTCCTCGCGCCGCGCCGGTACGGCAAGTCGTCGCTCGTCCTCCGCGCCAGCCAGGAGGCGACGGAGGCGGGTGTCCTCGTCGCGTACTGCGACCTCATGCGGACGCCCACGAAGGAGCGATTCGCGGCTGCTCTCGCGAAGACGATCTTCGACGATCTCGCGTCGCCCGGGGGCCAGCCCGCCGAGCGGGCCTCAGCGCTCTTCCGCGGCCTGAGCGTGCGCCCGACGGTCGAGATCGACCCCGACGGCGGCCTGCGCTTCCTCTTCTCCGCCTCGCGGCGCTCGAGCGACATCGACGACACGATCGACCGGCTGCTCGCCCTGCCCGGCGAGATCGCCGCCCAGCGCGAGCGGCGCGTCGCGCTCGTGCTCGACGGGTTCCAGGAGGTCGTCCGTCTCGACGAGACGCTGCCGAACCTGATGCGAGCGGTGTTCCAGACGCAGCCCGAGGTCGCGCACGTCTACCTCGGCAGCCGCCGGCACGTCCTCGAGGCGATCTTCAACGACCGCAACGAGCCGTTCTGGCGGACCGCGCGGCAGGAGACGCTCGGACGGTTGCCGCACGAGTCGCTCGCCGTCTACCTCCGCGACCGGTTCGCCGCCACCGAGCGCGACCTCCTCGACGAGGCGATCGCCCGACTGCTCGAGATCACGGACGGGCATCCCTATGCGACGCAGGAGCTCGCGTTCTTCGCGTGGTCCCACATCCCCCTCGGGCACGCCGGGCACGTGGCAGACGTCGAGTCGGCGCTGGTGGACGCGCTCCGCGCCGAGCACAACAACCTCTCGCGCGTCTGGGAAGGGGCGACCGCGAACGCGCGGCTCGTCCTGCTCGCGCTTCGCAACGGCCCGCTCAACCTCTACTCGGAGGAGACGCGACGTACGGCCGGGCTCCCCACTCCCACGTTCGTCCAGCGGGCGGTGCGGTCGCTTCTCCGCGACGATGTCGTGGAGAAGGCGCCCGATGGGCGCTACGGCCTCGCCGAGCCGTTCCTGCGCGAGTGGCTCGACCGAGAGGAGTGCGGGATCCGATGAGGGCCTGGATCGACATGACGAACTCGCCGCACGTGCCGTTCTTCCGGCCGTTGATCCGGCTGCTCGAGGAGCGCGGCCACGAGGTCGTCGTCTCGGCGCGGGCGTTCGCCCAGACCCTCGAGCTGCTCGACGACGCTGGCGTCCCGTA
>VGCB01000177.1 GCA_016870235.1 Actinomycetota bacterium
GACCTACCTCGGGGTCGGGACGATGCTCGTCGCGTTGATCGCCTTCTTCGCCGCGAGCCAGCCGGAGTTCCTAACCTACGACAACCTCATCAACATCCTCGAGACGAACGCGGTGCTGCTCGTCGTCAGCGTGGGGCTGACGTTCGTCATGCTCACCGGTGGGTTCGACCTCTCGATCGGGGGCGTCCTCGCGCTCAGTGGTGTCCTCCTCTCGAAGCTCCTCGGTGGTGGCGTGCCAACGTGGGTCGCCGTCGCGCTCGTCCTCGGCGCCGGGATCCTGATGGGCTCCCTGCTCAACGGCGTGCCGATCGCGTCGCTCGGCGTCTCCTTCTTCGTCGTCACCCTCGGGATGCTCGCGCTCACCCGGGGGCTCGGGCTCGTCTGGACGGACGGGCAGACGCAGGGGCTCTACGACGAGACCGGTCTGCGGACACTGGCCGACGGGCGGGTCGCGGGCATCCCCGCGTCGGTGCTGATCGCCGTCGGCGTCCTGCTCGCCGGGGGCGCCGTGACGCGGTCGACCGGGTTCGGGCGGATGGTGTACGTCGTCGGTGGCAACGCCGAGGCGGCCCGGCTCGCGGGGATCGACGTCGTGCGGGTGCGGATCGCCGTGTACGCCCTGTGCGGAGGCCTCGCGGCGCTCGCCGGCACGCTCGAGGCAGGTCGCCTCGCGGCGGCCGCGCCCGACACCGACGTGGGGATCGAGCTCACGGCGGCCGCCGCCGTGCTGCTCGGCGGCACGAGCTTCGTCGGGGGGAGCGGCGGGATGCTCGGCACCTTCCTCGGCACGCTCTTCCTCGGCGTGCTCCAGAACGGGCTCATCATCGCGAGCATCTCCGCCTACTGGCAGGGCGTCATCTCGGGTGCGGTGCTCGTCATGTCCGTCCTCATCGACCGGTCCCGGCGCCGCCGGGCGACGGCATGAACCGCGCCGCCGACCGGTCGCCGGCCTTTCCCGTCACGCCAATCCGAACCACGAAGGGAGCGATCCTTGCACCACGGAGCCGTTGACATGTCACCGTCGGATCTGTGACAGAATCCCGACCATGCTTCTCCGTGAGGTCGAGTACGCGCGTCCGTCCACCATCGAGGAGGCGATCGGCCTCCTCAGCGAGCACGCAGGGGCACGTGCCCTCGCCGGTGGGCAGACGCTCGTCAACGTGATGAAGGCCCGGGCCGCCTCGCCCGATGTGCTCGTCGATCTGGCCGACCTCGACGAGCTGCGGACGATCGCGTTCTCCGCGGACGGCTCGTGGCTCGAGCTGGGCGCGATGGTGACGAACACGCAGATCGTCGGCTCGTCCGAGGTCGACGTCGCCCGCCCGATCCTGGCCGAGGTGGCGGCGACGATCGCCGACGTTCAGGTGCGGAACCGTGGCACGATCGGCGGCAACGTGTGCGTCAACGACCCGACGAACCACCATCCGCCGCTCCTCTCGGCACTCGGCGCGACCTTCACCATCCGCAGCACGAGTGGCGAGCGGACGGTCTCGGCCGACGAGTTCTTCCTCGGCGTGTACATGACCGCCGTCGGCGAGGGCGAGCTGCTGACGAAGGTGTCCGTCCCGACCCGCAAGCCCGGGACGGGCGACGCGATGACCGGCCTCACGCTCGGCCGGCACGGAACGTACGTGACGAGCGCGGCGGCGACCGTCGGCCCCGAAGGGGTGCGCGTCGCGATCGGCTGCGTCGATGCGGTGCCCGTCCGGGCGACGGAGATGGAGCAGCGGCTCGCCGGTGGCGATCTCTCCGAGGCAGCGGTGAAGGCGGCCACTGCGGGCCTGGGCGCCGCCCTCGACCCGCCGTCCGACGTGCATGCGAGTGCCGACTACCGGCGGCACCTGGCCGAGGTCTCGGCCGTGCGCGCCGTGCTCGAGGCAGCGAAGAGAGCGAGGGGATGACGATGGGACAGCAACCGACGACCGAACGGACGATCTCGGTGTCCGTCAACGGCGAGACCTACGAGCGCGACGTCCCGACGGCGCGCCTGCTCGTCCACTTCCTGCGCGACGACCTCGACCTGACCGGAACGCACATCGGGTGCGACACCGGCAACTGCGGCGCCTGCACCGTCCACGTCGACGGCGCGGCGGTGAAGAGCTGCATGCTGCTCGCCGTCCAGGCCGACGGCCGCAAGGTCGCCACGGTCGAGGGGCTCGCGGGCGACGGCGAGCTGACCCCGCTCCAGCAGGCCTTCTCGCACGCGCACGCGCTCCAGTGCGGCTACTGCACGCCCGGGATGCTGATGAGCGCGAAGGCGCTCCTCGACCGGAATCCGAGCCCGACGGAGGAGGAGATCCGGATCGCGATCCAGGGCAACATCTGCCGCTGCACGGGCTACTGGAACATCGTGGAGGCGATCCAGGACGCAGCAGGAGGTGGCACGTGACCGCCGTCGAGCAGGAGACCACCCTCCGGAAGGGCCACATCGGCGTCAGCGTCCCGCGGAAGGAGGACAGCCGGCTCGTCCAGGGCCAGGGCGTCTTCTTCGACGACATCAAGCGCCACAACATGGGCTACGTCCACTTCGTCCGCTCGCCGTACGCGCACGCGAAGATCGTCTCGATCGACGTCACGGCGGCGCTCGAGCTGCCCGGCGTGTACGGGACGCTGACCGGAGACGAGGTCGCCCTCCAGACCGACCCGTTCTTCCAGATCGCGGCGCCGCCCGGCGCGCACGTGAAGGACTACGCCCTCGCGGTCGGCAAGGTGCGGTACGTCGGCGAGGCGGTCGTGGCGGTCGCCGCCGAGACCCGGGAACGGGCTCGCGACGCGGCCGAGCTCGTCGAGATCGACTACGAGCCGCTCCCGGTCGTCGTCGACGCGCGCAGGGCGCTCGATCCGGACGCTCCCGTGCTGCACGAGGACGCCGGCGGCAACATGTCGTACACCGGCGTCTGGGAGTGGGGCGACGTCGACCAGGCGTTCGCCGACGCCGATCACGTGGTGCGGATCGGCGAGCTGCACTTCGACCGCTTCAACTCGACCCCGCTCGAGACCGACGGCGCGCTCGTCGAGTACAACCGCGGCACCGGGCAGTGGACGATCTACACGAACAACCAGTTCCCGGGCTTCGCCGCGATCATGATGGGCCCGGCGCTGCGCTGCGGGATCGACAAGCTCCGGCTCGTCACCCAGGACATCGGCGGCGGCTTCGGCAACAAGATCACCTCGCATCCCCAGCTCGTCGCGCTCTGCCTGCTCGCCCGCAAGCTCAAGCGCCCGGTGCAGTGGACGGAGTGGCGCACCGACTTCCACCAGTCGATGTCGCACGGCAACGAGCGGTGGTTCCACGACGTCGAGGTCGCGGTCAAGGCCGACGGCACCCTGCTCGGCTTCCGCGCGAAGGCGATCGACGACGCCGGTGCGTGGCTGCGGTACGAGCCGCTCGGCGGCGTCATCTGGTCGCAGGTCGCCCCGGGCGTCTACCGCTGGCGCAACATCAAGCTCGAGTTCACGCAGGTGCTGACCAACAAGGGGCCGGTGTCGCCGAACCGCGGCTACTCGCGCATGCAGCACCTGTGGCTGACCGAGCGGATCGTCGACATTGTCGCCTCCGAGCTCGAGCTCGACCCGGTCGAGATCCGCAAGCGCAACTACGTGCGGGCCGAGGACATGCCGTACGAGACGCCGAACGGCTGCGTCTACGACTCGGGCGACTACGCGAAGGCGCTCGACATCGTGCTCGACCTGATCGGCTACGACACGATCGAGGAGCGCCGGAAGGAGGCGGCGGCGCGCGGGAAGCTGCTCGGGTTCGGGATCGGCTCGACGCTCGACTCCGGCACGAACAACTTCGGCCAGTCGCAGCTGCTGAACCCCGACCTGCAGTTCTCGGGCAACAACGAGGTCGCGACGGTCAAGCTCGACATCTTCGGCGAGATCGTCGTCACCCTCGGCACGACACCGCAGGGCCAGGGGCACGAGACGACGGCGGCACAGGTCGTCGCCTCGATCATCGGCTGCGACCCCGACCTGGTCACGGTCCGCGTCGGCCACGACAGCTACTGGAACTCGCACGCCGGCTTCTCCGGCACCTACGCGAGCCAGTTCGCCGTCACCGGGCTCGGCGCCGTCAAGGGCGCCGCCGAGGAGCTCGCCCGCCAGATGCGGCAGCTCGCGAGCATGGTCTTCCAGTGCCCCGAGGAGGCGATCGAGCTCGCCGACGGGTTCGCGCGCATCAAGGACGGCCCGCCCGAGGCGGCGCTGCCGTTCATGGCGCTCGGCGCGATCCCGAACGCGAACAACGCCGGCTTCCCCGTCGACCCGCCGCAGATGAACGCTCGGTACGTGTACCGCCCGCCGTTCGAGGTGCCCGACAAGGAGCGGAAGTTCGGCAAGCTGACGCTCACGTACGCGATGCAGATTCACGGCTGCGTCCTCGAGATCGACCCCGAGACGGGGTACTACGAGCTCGTCGACTACGCCGCGGTCGACGACTGCGGCACGCGGATCAACCCGAAGATCGTCGAGGGCCAGGTGATGGGCGCGACCGCGCACGGCATCGGCGCCGCGATCTGGGAGACGTTCGCGTACGACGAGGAGGGCAACCTCCTGACGCCCAACTTCTACGACTACCACGTCCCGCACGCGCTGGACATGCCACCGCTCAAGACCGGTGCCGTCGAGTCGCCGTCGCCGTTCACGCCGCTCGGCGCCAAGGGCATGGGCGAGGGCGGCGGCGGCGCGATCCACTGCGTCGGCGCGGCGATCCAGGATGCGCTACGGGCGGCCGGAGGTGCGGTCGTGACAGACTCCCACAACCCCTACCACCGCGTCTGGGAGCTGATCCGGCATCCCGAGAGGTCGCGGGCGACTGTCGAGGTGACGACCAGGTGAAAGTCGAAGGAACGAAGGATCTCCCGGCCCCCCGCGAGGTCGTCTGGAACGTGATCAACGACCCGGCGCAGATGGCGAAGCTGATGCCGGGCGTCGAGAGCTTCGAGATCGCCGACGACCGGCACTGGACGGCGAAGGTGAAGGTGCCGCTCGGGCTCGGCGGGCTGAAGATGACGATCAGCTTCGAGAAGGTCGAGGAGCGGCCGCTCGAGTTCGCCGCCCTCAACGCGAAGGGCAACGGCGTCGGCGCGATGATGAACATGACCACGTCGTTCACGCTCTCCGGCGAGGGGGACACGACCCACATGGTCTGGGAGGCCGACGTCAAGATCGCCGGCCCGGTCGGCTCGATGGGCCAGCGGGTCCTGCAGCCGATCATCAACCAGCAGGTAGGCAACGTGCTCGGCGCGCTCGAGAAGCAGGTTCAGGCAGCCGCGGCCGGCTGATCCGGGATGCCGAAGGTCGCCGTCGTCGGCGCAGGGCAGGCGGGCCTCCTCGCCGCGCATGCCCTGCACCGGCAGGGCCACGAGGTCACGCTCTACTCCGACCGGACGCCGGAGGACTTCCTCACCAAGGCCCGGCCGACGGGCACGGCGGCCCGGTTCGAGATGTCGCTCGCGTTCGAGCGCGAGCTGGGGCTCGAGCGCTGGTTCGACGTCGCGCCCCACGGTGAGGGCATCCACCTCACCTTCTCGCCGGCGCTCGACAACCAGCTGCTGACGCTCCTCGGCCGCTTCTCGAAGCCGTTCCTCGCCGTCGACGTCCGCCTGCAGAGCGCGACGTGGATCCGCGAGCTCGATGATCGCGGCGGGCAGGTCGAGATCGCCAACGTCGACGTGTCGATGCTCGAGCAGATCGCGGCGGCGAACGACCTCACGGTCGTCGCGGCGGGCCGGCGGGAGCTGCAGTCGCTCTTCCCGCGTGACGAGTCGCGGAGCTCGTATCGAGAGCCGCAGCGGATCCTCGGCATGGTCAACGTGACGGGCGTCGCCGACGTGCTGCCGTACGCGCCGTGGTTCCGGCCCGTCAAGTTCAACTTCTTCGCCCCCTTCGGGGAGATGTTCTGGGTGCCGTGGTACTCGAAGGACGGGCACCGGGCGTGGAGCGTCCTCCTCGAGGCGAAGGCCGGCGGGCCGATCGACCAGTTCAAGCACGCGGGCTCGGCCGAGGAGCTGCTCGGGATCGCCAAGCGGCTGATTCGCGACCTCTGCCCGTGGGACGCCGACTGGATCGCCGACGCCGTGCCGTGCGACGACAACGCCTGGCTCGTCGGCTCGTTCGTTCCCGAGGTGCGGCAGGTGGTGGGGACGCTCCCGTCCGGCCGGCACGTGATGGCGCTCGGCGACACGGCGCAGTCGCTC